>CALVRS010000080.1 GCA_944358725.1 uncultured Bacilli bacterium | reverse complement strand
ATAATAAATGTATTCATAAAACAAGCAAACAAAAAATGTTTTTGATAAAAATTTCAAAAATGTATGTTATAATTTAAATAGTGATTGCTTCTTATATTAAATTACCAATAAGTTGTAGATAACTTTTCCGGTGGCACCAGTGATGAATTTGCTCAAACTTATGAACTTTATATATATTTTAATGTAGGACTATATTGGTTCTACATTTTATTTATATATTTTGACAAAATGTCAAAATATATAGGGAGTTAAAAGTTTTGTACTCAACATTTTATACTGAAAAACATTAATTTTTTATTTCCCAAAATCAAAAAAAATCATTTTTGGGAAATAATATGATGATAACGGACAAAAAATCGTCAAAATAGGAAATTTATATTATCCAGTAAGACCAGTAAAGTTTTATGTAGATAAAGAAAAAAATATGTTAATATCAAAAAAAATTCTATTTGACGCTCCAATAAATTTAAACAATCCAATTCATAGCAATGATTTTGAAAAGGCACAGTTATATCAATTTTTAAATAATGAATTTATAAAAGCCTTAATGCCTGACAATATAAATGATAAAAATATTCAAGACTCTGAAGTTAAAAATAATAAAGGACGACAAAAAACATATCATTTGTAATCCTTCACTTTATTATTCTTTTTAAAAAAATAGTAAATTTATATAATTAACAAGATGCTGCGAAATAATTTCGCAGCATCTTTTTTATGTGTTACACTGTAAACAAATAAACATAATATGAAATAAACATAAATAGCATAAACCCAGCTTCCAACCGGCTAATAGTTCTTTCACTTCTAGCAAATAAAAATAAACAAATAGAAGATAAAAACACCGCTAAAATATCTATAAAATTAAAACCACCTAAACTCACATTACCATAAATAACAACAGGTAAACCAAGCACTACACAAATATTAAAAATATTAGTTCCAATAATATTGCCAACCGCCATATCAAACTCACCCTTATGAGCACTCATAACCGTCATAACAAGCTCAGGTAAACTTGTTCCAATAACAATTACCACCATAGTAATTACTTTCTTACTTATATTAAACCGATCAGCTAAACTAACTGCATTATCCACAATTAAATCACTGCTTAAAGCAATTACTACAAGTGACAAAATAATAAGTAAAACAGCCATAACTGAACCATATTTTTGATTACTTACCTCTTCATTATTATCCTTCTTATGTAAAAGTCCAATTAAATAACTAACAAATATAAGAAAAAATAAAAGTAAAACTAAACCATCAGCTCTCGAAAACACATTTCGCGTCAAAGGATCAAATAACCTATCCAACATCAATATACAAAAAACTGATGTAATTAAAACTAAAATTGGTAACTCCTTCTTTATAGTAGCATGCTTAACCTTAATCGGTTTTACAAAAGCCACTAAACCAATAATCAAAAAAACATTTACAATCGTACTTCCAACAACATTCGCAAACGCAATTTGACCATCACCACTTTGAACACTCTGAAATGATATGGCCATCTCTGGTGCACATGTTCCAAAAGCCACAATTGTAAAAGCCACAAGTATTTTAGGAACATTAAAACGCAAAGCGATAGAAGAAGAAGCCGATACTAAAACATCAGCTGCCTTTACAATCAAAATCAAACCTAAAACTAATAAAATAAATTCCCCCATTATTCCTCCTTATACTTAAAATCAAACAAATCTTGCTGACTAACTTCATCAGGCACACTAATTTTTGGTAAATCAGACAAAGATTTAAGACCAAAATAATCTAAAAACTGATCTGTTACTTCATATAAAATAGGTCTTCCGGGTAAATCAGAACGTCCTGCCTCCTTAATTAAATTCTTTAAAATAAGCTTACGAATTACATAAACTGAACTAACCCCTCTAATCTCATCAACCATAAGTCTCGTAATTGGACCATTATAAGCAATAATAGCTAAAGTCTCTAAAGCTGCCGGGCTCAAAGTCTCAGACACCTCCGCATCCACTAAATCCTTGTAAAAATCCGCATGTTCTTTCTTAGTTACCAACTTATAATTATCATTAAAAATCTCTAACCTTAGTCCCCTATCAGGTAATTCTAAATCTTCCATATACTCTGAAACTATCTTTTGTAACTCTTCATCAGATACTTTTAAAACACTAAGCAACTTCTCTTTAGAAATACCCTCATCACCGCTTACATATAAAAAACCTTCTAAAATCGCTTTTAAATTCACATTATACCTCCTCTTTAGAAAATAGTATAATACCATCTAAATTATTATCTTGTTTAATCTTAATCCTACCCTTTTTTGCCAAATCTAAAATAGCTAAAAAAGTAACCACCACATAACTTTTACTCTTTATATCAAATAAATCTTCAAACCTTACAGAACCACTATTATTAACTCTTCGCATAATATCAAAACATCTCTTATCAACCGAATATTCCTTACGCGTAACCACTGTATTTAAAGGTTTAGCCAAATTTTGCTTTTTTTGAAACTCCATAAAAGCCTTAATCAAATCATCTAAAGAAATATCCTCCTCTAATTTAACCTCAGAACTTTTAAAACAGCTAATATCACTAGGTGTTTTTGAATACATAAGCTTTCTTTGACTCTCCATATCTCGAAACTCTAAAGAAAGTTCCTTATACTTTTGATATTCTAATAATCTATTAATCAAGTTGTCACGAGCATTCTCCTCATAATCATCACCATCATCTGTTACCTCATTAGGTAAAAGACTTTTAGATTTCATCTCGATAAGTTCTGCCGCCATAACTAAATATTCACTATCAATATTCAAATTAAGGCTGTCCATACTATCGATATAATTTAAATATTGCTCCGTAATTTCCGATATATTAATATCAAAAATATCCACATCTGATTCCTTAATTAAATGAAGTAACAAATCTAAAGGCCCTTCAAATTTATCTATTGTAAATTTATACTCCATACCTTAACCACCTTAAAACATTATAACATTTTACCTTTCATAAGTTCAAGTAACATTTTTTAAACAAAAAATAATAAACTTTAATAAAGGAAGGATAAACATGATAGCACGAATAATTTTCTTCTTAATCGGTTTTGGATTCAGTATAATTGGTTTTATATTTATAATTAGTTACTTAAATTTAATCACAATTGGGTATAGTTTTAAAGAATATGTCCAATTTATAAGTAGAAGTTTCGAATGCTTAATTGGCCCAATAGGTCTTTTAATCATCGCACTCGCAATATTTCTTCCAGGAGGCAAAAAAAATGAACTACATATATGATGTCTTATTAAACTTTCAAAAAGAATATTATGACTTTTTTGAATGGAATAAAAATGATAATATATATCATATTCGTAAAATTCCCATATTCAAAACAAATCAAAAAAAACTAAACGAAATCAAAAACAATATAATAAAATTCAATACTAATAACTTAAATCTTATAAATAATAAAACAGAAAGATTTAAAAATAATTCCGTCATCAAACAAAAATATATATTTATCATCGGAACCGAAAACGAATGCCTAGCTTTAAAATTAAATAAAAATGGAATAACAAGCCATAAAAGTTCACTTCTACCAAGTGAACAAGAAGACGTTATTAATCTTTTAAAACAAATCAAAGAAACAGATATAAATTATACCATAATAAGCAAAATATCTACTGATAATTTTAAAACTAGATTTGAAAAAGAAAATAAAATATTTATTATAAATGAACTAAATAAAATATATAAACAAAATAATTTTCAAAAACTAAACTATCTATGCTTAGAATGTTTTAATAAAGAAGAAAAAGATATCCATACAGCCTATAATAAATTAAAAACAGAAATACAAAAAACAAACAAAAATTTTCAAAAAATATATAACATCTTTAAAACAATTAATCAAAAATAAAAAGAATAATAAATAAACTGAACCTCATTTCTTAAACATAGAAACGAGGTTCATATTATAAATTATCCTATAAAATTAAATATAATTGGTAAAGCTATAACAAAAGCAATTAATAATACAAATAAAACAATCAAAAAATTCTTAGTAGCTTTTTTATCCTTAATTAATTCAACATTTTCTTCTTCCTTATTTTGTGCCGTAACCATCTCTGGAATAACAGGAACAACTGGAGTAACTCCAGGCATAGCCGTATTAGTAACCTCTGATGCAACTGGAGCAACATCAGCACCTTGCGTTGATGCCGTATTATTCACTGTATTAGTTGCTGAAACCTGAGGAGTATTAACTGGCTCATTTACTTGTACTGGCTGTGAAACAACACTACTAGTATTAACCGGAGCTTGAGAAACATTATCAACATTTAAAGTCTCTGCTGAAACCTGAGGAGCATTAGTATTAACTGGCTCGTTTACTTGTGCTGGCTGTGAAACAACATTACTAGTATTAACTGGAGCTTGAGAAACATTATCAACATTTAAAGTCTCTGCTGAAACCTGAGGAGCATTAGTATTAACTGGCTCATTTACTTGCACTGGTGTCGGATTCACATTTAATGTTTCTGGTTCTACATTATTTTGAGCTGGAACCGTATTATCAACCTGATTTGCAAAGTCAAAACTATAATTCATTGAATTTTGACTATCGTTATTATTTATTGTATTATTTTTTTCGTCCATATTAAAAATCCCTCCATATTCTAAAATAATTATAACTAAAATACACTAAAAAGTCAAAATAAAACTAGTAAGTTTTAAAATTTACTAGTTTATTTCATATTATAATACTCACGTACCTTTTTATTAATTTCATCTTCAATCTTTGGATTAGCCTTTAAATAATCTTTAACATTTTCTTTTCCTTGACCAATCTTTTCACCATTATAAGCATACCAAGCACCAGATTTTTGTATAATATCTGCTTGCGAACCTAAATCAATAAGCTCCCCTTCATGAGAAATTCCAGTGCCATACATTATATCAACTTCACAAGATTTAAAAGGTGGTGCCATTTTATTCTTTACAACTTTTACTTTAACCTTATTTCCGACAATATCACTGCCAAGTTTAATCTGTTCACTACGTCGAATATCAAGCCTAATTGAAGAATAAAACTTAAGAGCCCTTCCTCCAGGTGTTACCTCTGGATTACCATAAGCAACCCCAACCTTCTCTCTAAGCTGATTAATAAAAATTGCTATCGTATTAGTCTTATTAATAACTCCTGCTAACTTTCTCAAAGCCTTACTCATAAGCCTTGCTTGAAGTCCAACTTGAGCATCGCCCATCTCGCCTTCAATTTCTGCCTTTGGAACTAAAGCTGCTACTGAATCAATTACAATAACACTAATAGCACCACTACGAACTAAAGCTTCAGTAATTTCCAAAGCTTGCTCCCCATTGTCAGGCTGAGAAAGTAATAACTCGTTAATATCAACACCAAGCTTAGCCGCATACTGTGGATCTAAAGAATTCTCAGCATCAATAAAAGCTGCCTTCCCACCAGCCTTTTGTGCTTCTGCAATTGCATGTAATGCAAAAGTAGTCTTACCACTAGATTCTGGTCCATATATTTCAATAATACGCCCTTTAGGATAACCACCTATTCCAAGTGCTACATCAAGAGCAATACTACCACTTGATATTACATCTATCTCTCTATGATCATTATCGCCTAAACGCATAACTGACCCTTTACCAAATTGTTTTTCAATATCTGCTAAAACCTGTTTTAAATTCTGATCGGTCTCATTAGTTGATTTTACCATTTAATTTCCTCCTTCTTCACTCCTACAATGACATTTTATAATATTTAAAAATAAAAGTCAACACTTTTGCGAACATTTGTTCAAAATTTAAAAATTAAAAAAGGAAACATTACATTCCCTTATCAAATATATACTTTTTATTCATCGAAAAATACTGAATTCCTGAAATAATTGAAAGAACAGCTGCCACAATCAATAAGAAATCTGAAATGTGAAAATTCCAAAGTTCAAACGGTAAATTATAAAATAAAGTCATAACAATACCAACCATAAGTGATGCCGTTTTAAATTTACCAGTCTTAATAGCCGCAACCACATTACCTTTAGAACCAGCAATCATCTTAATAGAATCAACAATCGTATCTCTAACAATAATAACAACAGGAATAATAGGATGAATAAAGCCTTGCGCACATAAAATAATCAAAACAGAATTAACTAAAATCTTATCCGCAATAGCATCCATCATCTTTCCAAAATCAGTAATCAAATTACGAGACCTCGCAATATATCCATCAATAAAATCTGTAAGCGAAGCTAAAATAAAAAGCACTCCTGCAATTGGATAACGAATATCCACCTTTATCGTCTCATTAATCAAAAGTTGTGTTACATTTATCCCCATTGCTGAAAATGGGAATAATAAAATAACAATAATCAAAAAAGTCATAAAAATTCTTGTCATTGTTAACTTATTTGGCAAATTCATATAAACTACCTACTTTCCGTAATAATAGTACCTTCAATAAAATCGTCACTTTCTTCATGATTTAAACTAAAAATCAAATAAACAATTAAAATAATTAAAACAACAATAATCATATAAACTGCTAACATAATCATCTTACCTCGGTTTCTTCTCTCCGCCGTATAAGGAGATTTTATTTTTTTATTTTCCTTTTTCTTCTTTTTAGCAGCTTTTATATCTTCTAAAGAAATTCTAGATGTATAATCAAATAAATATTCATTAAACTCGTCAATTAAATCTTCCTTATCAAGTCCTAAATATTTTGCATAATCTCTAATAAAATATTTTAAATAAAAAACATCCTTAAAAGCTTCAGTATTTCCCGCTTCAATATTTTCTATCTGAGATGGTCTTAATTTTAAATCTTCAGCCACTTCCTCAATTGAAACACCTATGCTCTCTCGGGCTTCCTTTAATTTCTCGCCAATCTCTTTCATAATTTTCCTTCCTAATATATAAAAAATAATACTTTATAAGCCATGTTCTGTACCTATTACTAGGTGGCAAACATCTATCTATTGCTAAAGCAATCCCATAAGAAATTCATATTCTCTCTTATTAGGTTCCCCTACCAAAATTTGGGTTTCTTACTTGCGGGGTTTACCACGTTTCACTCTTTTATTTCTAAAAGCATCGTCACTGTGGCACTTTATAGCACATCACCATATCTAAAAGACTTAGGTTAAGCACTGACAAAAAACAAAAAACTACCATAGGTTATTTATTCCCTATGCACAAACACTACAGTCATCGCAGACTGTGTAAGCATGGACTTTCCTCTACATTATAAAAATGCAGCGTTTGCCAAAATATTATTTTCCACTTTCACCATAAATAATCTTCTCTAAATTAGATAAACGTCTAAGTAAATCAGCATTAGAAACCTCTGTCGGAGCTACATTTCTCAAAACATCTAATTTTGTTCTAGCATTGCGTACTTCTTGTTTTAATCTAATATTCTCATCAATTAAATCCTTCTTTTCACGCTCAAGGTCTTTAATAATAGAAATCATCTCATCATAATCACTTATTACCTCATCTAAGAATTTATCAACCTCTTGGGGCCTATAACCTCTTGTATCAATCTTAAACTCTTTTTCCAAAATATCTTTTGGTGTAAGTAATAATCTTTCTTGAAGCACGGTCATCCCCTCCTTAAACACTATCATTTTCTCAAAAAAAAAAGCTTTTGTCAATGACTATATAATCACAAACAACAAGCTTAAAATAAATATCTATTTAACTCTTTTTACATTCACTTTGCTATCACAATCTAAATCAACATCATTTTCAAATGCAAAATCATGTAAAAAACTATCCAAATCAATTTCTTGTAAACTAGAAAGTCCATTTTCAATAATCTGAAATTGTAAATCACTATCCACATACTCTAAAGCCAAAAAATTTTGTCTAAGTGCAAGAGTTACAACCTCTACATCTCTTTTTAAAAAATCACTCACATAAGCAAGCTCAAGACCATCACGATTAACTGCAGCAAGTGCGACATCTTTATCTTCTTTTGCTCCCTTAGATCCATATCTTAAAGAAACACCAGCCTGAACTCTTCTAATCCACTCTTCTCTAGCTTTTTCACTAAACATAATATTCGCCTCCTTAAGCGACAAATATTATATCATAGTCCAAAGATTTGTCAAACTAGCCTCTATTAAAACGCTTACATCCATTCTTATTATTTTCTGTTAAATCATAAGTAGAATCAAACTGTAAAATTAAAAACTTAATCTTATTTTTTCTTTGAATAACTAATTTTTCTTCATCTAAAAGCCTTCTATATTCACTTTCTAAAGAAAGCACAATATTATCAGATAAATCTATACCATCATCATAGCAAGGCTTAAAATAAACATCCAAAATTTCCTTATCCTTTTTTAAATCTAAACTAGCATATTTAATCGCCTTACCGTAAGTCTTAAGTGCACATAGCAAAACCTCTTTATCTCCTCTAAGCTGTTTAGATGCTTGCGCAAACGCAAGTCCATTTTGTCTAACTGCCATCATAACCAATTCTTTATCGTTTTTTAATTCATCACTTGCCCACTTAAGAGCCCAATAACTATTTTGAATAGCTATATACATAACCTCTCTATCACCACAAAAACGCTTATTAGCATATTGAATAGCATCACCGGAATTTTTAACTGCTGTTAAAACAATCTCTCTATCATTGCGTAACCTTTTACTAGCATACTCTAAAACATTCCCATTCAAACCAACCGCTTTAAGCACTAAATCTCTGTGATTATGTAATCTCCGGCTCACATATGCAAAAGCATTCGCATTATTCTCTATAGCTTTCTCACAAATTTCCATATCATCACGTAAACTCTTATCTGCATATACTAAAACATTTCCATTCTGTTCTATAGCCTTCGTTACAATTTCCCTATCAGCTCTAAGTCTTTCACTCGCAAACTTTAAATTTTTACCGTTTTTACTCACAAAAGCCATAACAATTTCCCTATCATCTTTTAAATCAGAAGAAGAAAACCAGCCTAAAAAACCGCCATCATCTAATATTTTAAATACTTCTTTCTTATCCATAAATAGAAAATAAAAGCTACTTTAAAATAGCCTTTATTCGCCTAACACCAGCACTGCTAGACTCTTCCTTTTTAATTTCAAAATGGCCAAGTAAACCAGTATGACTAACATGAGGACCACCACATAACTCCATTGACACATCGCCAATTTTATAAACCGTCACAACATCCGGATATCTATCTATAAAAGTGCATTCCGCACCAGACTTTATAGCCTCTTCTTTACTCATTTCTAATTTAAAAACAGGTAAATCTTCTTCAATCCATTTATTTACTAAATCCTCAGTTTTCTTTTTCTCTTCATCAGTCATTTTATGATCACAAGGAAAATCAAACCTTAATCTGTCAGGCGTAATATTACTACCAAGCTGATGTACAGAAGATCCGATAACTTTCTTTAAAGCCGCATTAAGTAAATGTGTAGCTGTATGATACTTAGTTTCTACCTCACTATTTCCAGAAAGCCCACCTTTAAATTTTCCTTTAGAAGCCGTCCTCGATTTTTCCTGATGCTCCCTAAATTTTTCATAAAAACCATCTAAATCAACATCCATACCCCTATCATGAGCTTCCTCTAAAGTAAGTTCTATAGGAAAACCATAAGTATCATAAAGTTTAAAAGAAGTATCCTTATTAATAACCTTAGTATCCAAATCAACTAACTTCTCAAACTCTCTTAAACCTTTTTCTAAAGTTCTTATAAACTTTTTCTTTTCATTAGCTAAAACCTCAAGTACGACTTCCTTATTATCCAAAAGTTCACTATAATATTTTCCATACTTTTCTATAATCATTAAAGCAATTTGCTCATCAAAATCACTATCAGTAGTAAGTCCAAGTTTTCGAGCTTGACGAATATATCTTCTAATAAGTCTTCTTAAAATATATCCTTGATCAGTATTACTAGGCTTAATACCCGCTGGATCAGCCGCAATAAACACTGATGTTCTAATATGATCAGCAATAATTCTCATAGACTTCTCATGTCCTTCGTAAGATAAACCGCTAATTTTCTCAAGTCTTCGAATAATATCAGTCCAAATAGACGACCTATAATTGTCATCTACTCCTTCCATAACTGCCACAATACGCTCAAGTCCCATACCAGTATCTACATTTTTCTGTTTTAACTCACTAATATTTCCTTTATCATCTTGATAAAATTCCATAAACACATTATTCCAAATCTCAACCCATCTATCATCTTCTGGATCAAACTTTGAAGGAACCTCATCATCACTTCTAAAATAAAATATCTCCGTATCTCCACCACAAGGACCAGACTCGCCAGCTATCCAAAAATTATCTTTTCTACCTAAATAAGCAATTCTCTCCTCACTAATACCATGACTTTTCCAAAAAGAAGCCGAAACCTCATCACGAGGAATCTTATCATCACCAGCAAAAACCGTAATTGCCAACTTCTCTACTGGGATTTTCAAAACCTTAGTCAAAAATTCAAAACTATATTCAATAGATTCTTTTTTAAAATAATCACCTAAACTCCAATTACCTAACATCTCAAAAAAAGTATGATGTGTTTTGTCCCCAATCTCATCCAAATCAGTCAAACGAACACATTTTTGATAATCACAAAGTCTCTTACCATAAGGATGCTTCTCACCCATCAAGTAAGGAACAAGTGGCTGCATACCCGCTGTATTAAATAAAACTGTTGGATCATTTTCTGGTACAATTGGCGCGCTAGGTATTTGTTTATGACCATGTTTCACAAAATAATTTATAAACTCTTCTCTAACATTCATTTTCCTCGCTCCTCACTACTTCAGAAACTTTCTTCTTTAAATCTTCCAAAGTTCCGTCGTTATAAATCACATAATCGTAATTATTATACTCATCTAATGCCACTTCCGTCAAATGTTTTTGTTCTTTTTCACTTAAAATACTATCATAACCATTTCTAATAACCCGAATATTAATAACATTATCAAACATTTTATTAGGCCACTCAAGTTCATTAGGAAATCTCGCATCAGAAATAGTAATAATATCAAAATAATAACTATAAACCTTAATGTCTTCACAAATTCTTCTGACAAAAAAATCTTTATCTATCTTCTTACGTATAACCTCTGTTCCAAGTTCTTGAAGTAATTCACGCGGTTTAGTCTCTTCAAGACCATCCCAATTACTAATTTTCTTCGCATATTCTTTAATATAACTACCATAAGCCAAATTAATAACCTTTAAACCCTTTGCTTCATAAATTTCTTTTAAATCTAAAGCAATAGTATCCTTACCATGTCTTGCTTTTCCTGAAATCACATATATCTTCATAAAATCTCTCCTTATAGAAAAACCACTAACTTGTGGTTTTTTCATTTTCTATCACTTCATCTTTTTCTAAGATTCCGTACTTATCATCATAAAACTTAAACACAGTTTTCAAAGCTGCTATAATTGGTGTTGAAAGAAGCATACCAACAATACCAAAGAAATAGCCAAAAATTAAAAGTCCAAGCATAATTGTCACAGGATGTAATTTAGTCGTCTTTGACATAATAATCGGTTGTAGAAAATTACCTTCTAAAAATTGAATAATAGCCACTGATAACAAAACCAAAATTCCAATAGTTGGATTTTGAGTAAGACCAACAACTACTGCTGGCGCACCACCAATATAAGGCCCTGCATATGGAATAATATTGGTAAGCCCGCAAAATAAACCAAAAAGCATAGGAGCCTTAAGACCAACTAACCAAAAAGCCAAAGAAGATAAAACAAATATAACCGAACAATCTAAAACAGCCCCTTTTACATAACTTCTAAGTGAACCATTAACATCATCCAAAAGTTCAATCGTCGTATCTCTAAACCTTTTAGGAACAAAATTGAAAAGCTTACTACTACTATCAAAATTCACAATTAAGAAAAATCCAATAATAAGTCCTAAAATAAATACCCCAAAACCAGAAAACAAACTTGAAATAAAACCTAAAATATTCTGAGGCATCGTTGTTGTAATATTTGTCGCAAACTTTTCAAGTGAAGCAAACGCTTCTACTTTTATTTTTTCAAAATCAATTAAATTAGAACTTTCTAAACTATCAAAAAAATCAGTACTCCAAACTTTAACAGTATCAAATACATTAGGAATAATCTTTGCAAATTCCCGAACTTGATCAATTAAAAGCGGTATCAATGTAATAAGTACTAAAGCAATCACTAAAAAAATAAGTAAATATGTAATAATTGCTCCAAAAGTCCTTTTAATTTTCTTAGTCTCAAGCCACTTAATAAACGGATCAAAAAGCCAAGCAATCAAAATACCAATAAAAAGTGGTAAACATATCTCTAAAATTTTAAATATAAAATCTAAAACATGTGTCTCTTTAAATAATCTAATTACCACATATGTAATAACTGCAATAAGTAAAAGATAAAATACCTTTAAAACCTTAGAAGCTAAATTAGTAACTTCATTTACCTTTCTAATATCTAACTCTTTACTAACCTTTCGGCCAAACATATTATCACCTAAACTGTCAACAGTTCCTTTTCTTTTTCTTTCTCTTTCTCATCAATTACTTTATTATACTTATTAATAAGTTCTTGAACATCATCCATTAAATTATCTTTCTCATCTTCAGTTAAATCTTCATTTTTCTTAATTTCATTATTAGTATCTTGTCTTATATTTCGTAAGTTTATTTTTCCATCTTCCGCAATTTGCTTAACCTGTTTAACATATTCACGTCTAGTCTCTTCAGTTAAAGCCGGAATATTTAAAATAATGCACTCACCATTATTATTAGGTGTAAGCCCAATATTAGCCTCATAAATACCTTTTTCAATATCACTCAAACTAGATCTATCAAAAGGTTTTATCATAAGCTGCCTAGCCTCTGGGATAGAAATTGTTGCTAAAGATTTAAGTGGTGTCAAGCTACCATAATAATTAACCATTACACCATCCAAAATAGCGGGATTTGCTCGCCCTGCTCTAACATTTGTAAAACGCTTCTCCATTATAGCAATAGCATCTTTCATTTTACTCTCTGTTTCATTTAAAACATTATCCATCTTATCACTCTCCATAAATTAATTATAATATATTTAAAATATATACGCAAGAATATAAAACAAAATGCCAAAATAAATTTTAACATTAATTTACCTAACGGTAAGCTATTTCTACTTCAAAGAAACCCAAAGCTTATCCATATAGAGTATCAAATAATCGCTACTCTAACTTATATTTATCAAAATTTATGCTTAAACAAATAGTTCTAACCCTTTCATATATATTTTTAAACCTTTTATAACTTAAAACAAATTAAAATAAATGCAAATATCATGCATTTATTAAAAGTTTTTTCTGCTTTTCTTTTTTTCTCTCCACAACATTCAAAATAGCTTTAGAAAAAACATCATCATTATTATAAAATTTCATAATCTCATTCAAGCTAAAATGGCATCTTATAAACTCCGCACCTTCCTCATTTAATTCTAAAGTAGAATAACTCTTATCATTAGCATAATAATCAGATTTACTTTCATATCTCTTTAACCTCATATGTTCAAATAAAATACGATCATCATCCTGAACATCATTAAGCAAACATTTAAACGAAAATGAAGCATCAAAATTATCAAATCTTTCGGTAATCAAAACATTTAAACTTCCATCTTCTATTTTCAAAAAATCATCTTCGCTTAAATTATAATTAAAACGAGTCCTATATCCTTCACCATTATCACTAGAAAAATTGCCTGTTACCTTTAAATTACAAAAAGGTATATTCTTAAGACTTGCAACTTCTCTTAAAATATCGCCTAAATTAACACAAATAAATTTATCTTGTCCAAAAGTTGCAAGTTGTTTTTCATCTTCATTAATACTTCGCTTTACCTCACTAATTTTTGCTTTTAATAACTTTAATATTTCCTTTTTTTCTTCTATTTTACTTTCTAACCCCTTATACTCTTTCATATAATTTTGAAATTCACTACTCATAATTTTCCACCTTTCAAATGTCATTATAATATTACAAAAACAAAAGGAACTAACATAATTAACTTCATAAAATTTTCTTTAAACTTCTATATTTTTTCATAAAATTTTTATAAAGTAAATCACACCTATTTTTATCCATCTCTAAAACATCTTCAAGAGGATTCAAATAATTAAGTTTATCATACTTTGAAAAACCCAAATGATGAAATGGTAAAAATTCTACTTTTTTAACATTTTTTATTTTCAAAATATAACTTGCAAGCCGGCTAATATACTCATTTGTATCCATCATTCCAGGAACAATTACTTGACGGACCCAAACTGGTTTACCACTATCATTTAAATCATGAATAAACTTCTCACTTTCATCTATATCAAAACCAGTTAACTTTCTATAACCATTACTATCAATATGTTTAATATCTAAAATAACTAAATCCACTAAATCTAGTATCTCTTTATAATTACCAAGTCCAACTCCAGCTGTATCAAGAGCAATATTAATTTTTTCTTTCTTAAGTAATTTGCAACATTCTTTCAAAAAATCCACCTGTAAAAGAGGCTCACCGCCAGAAAAAGTAACCCCGCCTTTTTTGCCAAAATAAGGTTTATTTCTAATAATCTTCTTTACAAGTTCCTCTGGTGTATAATTATCTTCGCCCAAAGACCACATCTCTGGGTTATGACAATATAAACATCTAAGACGACATCCATTTAAAAATACCACTGTTCTAATACCTGGTCCATCCACTAATCCCATTGACTCTATTGAATCAACTGAACCTCTACATCTTGTCATGAAAAGTCCTTGCTATAACCTCTTCTTGCTGCTTTCTTGTAAGTCTGTTAAATCTAACAGCATAACCAGATACTCTAATAGTTAAAAGTGGATATTTCAAAGGATTATTCATCGCATCAATAAGCATCTCTCTATTCATCACATTAACATTTAAATGATGTGCTCCTTGTACAAAATAACCATCAAGCAAATCCACTAAATTATCTACTCTTTCTTTCAAAGAATGTCCCAAAGACGAAGGAACAATACTAAACGTATTAGAAATACCATCTCGGCAACAATTAGCATAATCAAGTTTAGCTACAGAATTTAAAGATGCAATCGCACCACTACTATCCCTTCCATGCATTGGATTAGCCCCAGGTGCAAAAGCTTCTCCGGCCTTACGTCCATCAGGAGTAGAACCAGTCTTACTTCCATAAACAACATTAGAAGTAATAGTAAGCACCGATAAAGTAGGATTTGCATTTCTATAACACTTATGCTTAGAAAGTTCCTTAAACATTTTATCTAAAACCTCTTTAGCGATATCATCTACTCTATCATCATCATTTCCATACTTAGGAAAATCGCCATCAATCTCAAAATCAGTAGCAATACCATCATCATTTCTGATTGGCCTAACCCTCGCATACTTAATTGCCGAAAGTGAATCCGCCACAACTGAAAGACCCGCTACACCATAAGCCATTAATCTATTCACATCAGTATCATGTAAAGCCATCTGACCTGCTTCATAAGCATACTTATCATGCATATAATGAATAATATTCATTGCATTAGAATAAATTTCAGCCACCTTTGAAAGCATTTCAAAATAAGCCTTTTTAACTCTGTCATAATCCAATATATCATCAGTTATTTTTGAAAAACCATCAACTACTTTAACACCTGATTTTTCATCAATACCACCATTAATAGCATATAAAAGAGCCTTAGCTAAATTACATCTAGCTCCAAAAAATTGCATATCTTTTCCTTCACGCATTGCCGAAACGCAGCACGCAATAGCATAATCATCGCCATAAATAGGTCGCATAACCTCGTCATTTTCATACTGTAAAGCATCAGTTTGAATACTCATTTTAGCGCAATATTTCTTAAAATTTTCCGGTAAATTAGTTGACCATAAAACCGTCATATTAGGTTCGGGTGAAGTATCTAAATTAGTTAAAGTATTTAAAATTCTATAGCTTGTCTTTGTAACCATATGCTCTCCATCATTAGTCATACCACCAATAGAACACGTTACCCAAGTTGGATCTCCAGAAAAAAGCTCATCATAATCAGGTGTTCGCAAATGTCTAACAAGTCTTAACTTTATAACAAACTGATCAATTAACTCTTGAATTTCTTCCTCCGTAATTAATCCAGCTTTTAAATCTCTTTCAAAATAAATATCAAAAAACGCATCTACCCTACCCAAACTCATAGCTGCTCCATTATTTTCTTTAACAGAAGCTAAATAACCAAAATAAGTCCACTGGACAGCTTCCTTAGAATTAGTTGCTGGACCAGAAATATCAAAACCATATCTCGCAGCCATTTTTTTAATCTCATCTAAAGCTCTATATTGCATTGAAACTTCTTCTCTAAGTCTAATCAAATCATCAGTCATTGGACCAACTAACTTATTATCCCACTCATTTTTCTTTTGCTCCATCAAATAATCAATACCATATAAAGCTACTCTTCTATAATCTCCAATAATTCTTCCTCTACCATAAGCATCTGGCAAGCCCGTAAGTAAACCATTATGTCTAGCTCTTCTAATTTCATCAGTATAAACATCAAAAACACCCTGATTATGAGTTTTTCTAAATTCATTAAAATATTTATCAACAGTTGGATCTAATTTATAACCATAAGCATCTAACTCTTGATAAACCATTCTAATACCACCATAAGGATTAATCATCCTTTTTAAAGGTGCATCTGTTTGAAGACCAACAATAACATCATCATCTTCATTAATATAACCAGGCTCAAAAGCATTAATACCACTCATATGAACTGTATCAACATCTAAAACATGTTTTTCTAACTCTTCCTTAAGTAATTCAGAGCACTTTTTCCAAACACTATCTGTTTTCTTAGTAATTCCTTTTAAAAATGATTCATCTCCATCATATTTAGTATAATTTGATTTAATAAAATCACTTACATTAATCTCTTTTTTCCAAATATCTCCTTTAAAATCTTTCCATGCGTCCATCAACATCACCCTACTTCCTACATAAAATTATAATATTTTATAAATAGATTAGTCAACTAAATAACCATGTTTCACAAAAAAAGGAAATTCATTATAAATTTCCTAATTTATGTTGTCTAACATTTTCATAAATAAAGGGCTTTGAAACAATCTTATCAGCCTCTTCAGTAGATATTATAGCTAAAACTGCATCTATATCACTATCTTTTCCAACATAAAATAATACATTAACAACATCTGATTAATAACATTAGATTTTCAAACAACTACCTTCTCACATAAAAATTCAAAAAAAGCGACTTTAAAAGCCACTTATAAATATTTCTTAATTCTATCAAACTCTTTAGAATCATCTAAATCAGTTTTAGCTAAAGATTCAAATAACTTTTTCTGATCACGAGATAACTTCTTAGGAGTAATAACATTTAAAATAATATACATATCTCCCTTGCGACCATTATTCACATCAGAAATACCCTTACCTTTAATTCTAAGCTTATCACCACTATCAGATCCAGCTGGAACACTAACTTTAACAGTACCATATAAAGTAGGTACATCAATTTTAGCTCCTAAAATAGCATCCACAATCGTAATCGGCATATCTAAATAAATATCATTACCATCCCGTTCAAATATTGGATGACGTCTAACATAAAACTCTAAATAAATATCACCATTAGGTCCACCATTAATACCAGCCTCACCTTTACCAGAAATTCTAAGCTGATTTCCCGTATCCACACCAGCCGGAACAGTAACTTCAATATCTTTGTTCCTTTTAATCTTACCAGTTCCACGGCAAGTCCTACAAGTCTCTTCAAATATAGTTCCACTACCACCACATTTATCACAAGTAGTCTTTGTCATAAAAGCACCAAATAAAGTCTGTTGCTGACCAGTTATCGTACCACTACCATGACACTTGTCACAAGTTTTAGACCCATGGCCTCCAGCGCCTCCACAGTCTTCACATTTTTCATTTAAAGTCAAATTAATAACCTTCTTACAGCCAAAAGCTGCCTCTTCAAAATCCAAATCGACTTGAATAACCCTGTCCGCGCCTTTTTGACGTCTAGTAGAACCTCTCCTTCCACCAAATGAACTAAAACCTGAAGAAAAGCCACCGCCAAACATATCAAAAATATCGTCTAAATTAATATCACCAAAATCAAAACCTGAAAAGCCATTAAAACCAGAAGCTCCCGCACCACCATTAAATGCTGCATGTCCAAACTGGTCATATTGCTTTCTTTTAGTTTCATCTGATAAAACAGAATAAGCTTCCTCTGCTTCTTTAAACTTCTCAGCCGCATTTGGTTCCTTAGAAATATCCGGATGATATTTTTTAGCCAGTTTTCTAAAAGCACTCTTTATTTCCGCTAAACTCGCATCCTTAGAAACTCCCAACACTTCATAATAATCTTTTTTATTCATACTCATCACCTACTTCGGTATATTTTCTTAAACTCCTCTATCAAATTTTTAAAAGTATCCATAGCCTCTTTTATAATCTCAGGACTATTCATATCTAAACCAGCCACTTTAAGCTCATAAATAGGATCCATACTACCTCCTAAAGTCAAAAACTTCAAATAATTATCAAGCATTTTCTTATCGCCAGCCATTATCTTACTCGCAATAAAATTAGCTGCAGCTAGCCCAGTCGCATATTGATACACATAAAAATCATAATAGAAATGTGGTATTCTAGCCCACTCATATCTAATTTCTTTGTCACAAATCATATTCTTGCCAGAATATAAAGAATATAACTTATAATATTCAGAAGATAAAAACTCACTAGTCAAAATAGTTCCTTTTTGCGCACTTTTATGAGTTAATTGCTCAAATTCTGCAAACATCGTCTGACGAACAATTGACCCCTTAAAAAGTTCCATTAAACTATCCAAAATAGATAATTTTTCTTCCTTGTCAGAAGTTGATGAAATCAAATATCTAGCTAAAATAAGCTCATTAACTTGTGAAGCCACTTCAGCCACAAATATCTTATATTGATGATATATATAAGGATTATTCTTATTTGAATAATATGAATGCATTGAATGACCAAGCTCATGCGCTAAAGTCGAAACATCATCATACTTACCATTAAAATTCAAAAGAACATAAGGGCTCGTCGTAAAACTTCCCCAAGAATAAGCCCCACCTTTCTTTCCACGATTCGGCATCACATCTATCCATTTCTCATCAAACACCTTATTTAAATCTTTAATATAATCTGCTCCTAAAACAGCTAAAGCATCAAGAACTATTTTTTTTGCCTCTTCAAAAGTATAAGTCTTATTAGAACTAGGAACTAATCTACCATATATATCATAAATATGTAGCTCATCTAATCCCATAACCTCTGTTTTTAGCGCATAATAATCATCCATGACAGATAAATTATCATGTAATACCTTAATCAAATTGTCATAAACTAAACTATTTATATTACCACCAAAAAGAGCCGCTTCACGGGCATCTTTAAACCCGCGCCTTAATGCAATAACATTATCTAAATCTACC
Source organism: uncultured Bacilli bacterium (assembly GCA_944358725.1). Taxonomy (GTDB): domain Bacteria; phylum Bacillota_I; class Bacilli_A; order RF39; family UBA660; genus Coprosoma. The sequence continues at coordinate 464 of CALVRS010000080.1, read as the reverse complement.
TTACCCGCATAACTAGATGCAAAAGTATTTTGTAAATTTTCATATTCCTTATATAAAGTATAAAATGCATCCTTTCTAACATTTCTATCATTATCCATAATATATTTAGAAAAATTATTGTTAGAAAGTTCAACCTCATTACCTAAACCATCTGAAATATTGCCAAACTTCATATCAGAATTTCTCAAAAAACTAGCTGTATCCTCAGGATTATTAAAAGCTTTACTCAAACTAGAAAGCAATTCCTCTTCCTTATCGGATAAAATATGGGCCTTCATTCTAAGAATATTTTTAAACTCATAATCATATAATTTTAACTTAGAATTTTCTAACATAAATTTATCATAATCATCCTTAGAAAGCTTAAGCATCTCAGGAATGACAAATGAAGTCTTAGCTGATAAATCTGTAAGCACTTTTTCGATCTTTCCTTTAAGCTCTTGATACTTACTATTACTAGTATC
>CALVRS010000079.1 GCA_944358725.1 uncultured Bacilli bacterium | reverse complement strand
TTGGTGTTTGGCTTGTTGCGCCATTTTTATTGAACGTAATTGTTACGGTTTTTGCTTCTTTTCTATAGATGGCATATAGGGTTACATTACTTGTTCCCATCTTTAAGCTACTTAATTTACTTGTTGCGTCTTTATTGGTGTTCCATCCGACAAATGTCCAGCCTTCTTTTGTTGCGGTTGGTGTTAGGTCTATATTATCTCCATATCCTACTACCGCACTTGTTTTGGTTGCTGATGTTCCACCATTTTGACTATAGTTATATGTTACTGTGTACTGGTTTTGCGTTACTTTTGATGTTAAGGTTACATTTTCTGTTAGGCTATATTCTGCGTTGGCATTTCCTACTTTATTATTTCCGTTATACCAGCCATCTACGGTATATCCGGTATTTGCGCTGATACTTGGTAATGTTACTTTACATGTACTTTCATTATTATAAATTGTACATTTATCGCTTGTTTTCCCTATTTCGGCTACATTACTTCCTTTTTGATATGTTGCTGTTAAGTCTTTTGAGTATATTGCATATAGGGTTACTTCTGCGGCTGGCATTTGATAACTTGTTAGCCCTACTTTGGCATCTTTATCGGTGTTCCATCCGACAAATTTCCAGCCTCTTTTATATGCTTTATTATTTATATCTACTGTCGCACCTTGGCTTAAGTATATTCCTTCACTATCGACTCTTTCTCCACCATTATATGTATAGTTATATGTTAACATATAAGTCTTTGGCTGCTCTGGATCTTTATTTTCTTGTGTGAATTCAAAATCTATGTTGACTTCGCTTGATGTTTCTTCTCCATTATAGTCTGGATTATAGGCTATTTTTACATGGACTATTTTACTTTCTCCGGCTTTTAATACTTCTCCTTCTTTATATCCTGTGAAGGTTATTATTACTGCTTCTTGATTTGCGTTTTCTTTGTTTGTTATTATATCGTCTAGGGTTGCATCTAAGCTTCCATTATTTAATATGGTGACGTCATATTCCATGGCGTCGCCTTTTGAATACAAATTGGCTTCCATTGATGCTCTTGTGTCTTCCCACTCTGGGGCTTTGGCATTTTCTGCATCACCGGTTTTTTTTCCTGATGTGACATTTGTTATTTTTATGTCCCACGTTGATGTGATTTCACTTGTTCCTTCTATGTTTAAACTGGTCCTGAATGCGGCGTATCCTACTATCATACATAGCATTATACTTACTAAACTTATTATTACTATATTTCTTTTCTTTTTTCCTCTATGCATACTCTCACCCTTCTTTTATACATCTAACATACATTTATTGACATATTTTTCCATTATTATAATTATATATCACAAGAAATGCTTACGTAAGGTATTTGTAAGTCTGTACCCTATTATTTTCATTTTATCAAATTTTTTATTATTTGTTAAGGTGTTTTTAAAAAAATTTTCAGCTTTTATTGTGCTGAAATTTGGCATATATTATATTATAAGTTTTTCCATCATTTACAGTTAATTCTTTATAAATTTGATAGTTTTTTTCTTCTAAAAAGTTTTTTAGTTCTTGAATATTAGTATGACTTGATAGAATTAAATCGTTTTTTAAATTTATATTTAGAATTTTTTTTATGTTTTTGGTACCCATACCACTTATGACGATTATTTGGTTATTTAATTTGATATTATTAAGTCCATCATTAGTAATGGCTTTTATATTAGCGTTATACATTTTAGCGTTATTTATAGCTGTTAAGGTACAATATTTTGATTTATCTATGGCAAGGCACTTACAGTTTTTATAAAGGTTTAGATAGATATCTAAAAAGGCGTGATCAGCGCCAACGTCGATAATATTACTATTATTTGGGATTAAGTTTGCGATACTATTTAATCTTTTTGACAGTTTCAAGTTAATCACCTAAGTAGTCTTTTAGTTTTCTACTTCTAGATGGATGTCTTAGTTTTCTTAAGGCTTTGGCTTCTATTTGTCTAATACGTTCTCTGGTTACACCGAAAAGCTGACCTACTTCTTCTAAGGTTCTTGGTCTTCCATCTTCAAGGCCAAATCTTAATCTTATGACTTTTTCTTCTCTTTCGGTTAGGGTTAGTAGTACTTCAGATATTTCATCTTTTAGAAGTTCATTTACGGCGTAGTCTTCTGGGCTCATGTTAGTTTCATCTGGGATAAAGTCTCCTAAGTGAGAGTCATCTTCTTCGCCTATTGGTATTTCTAGGCTGACAGGTTCTTGTGATATTTTATAGATATCTCTAATTTTTTCAACACTGGTGCCCATTTTTTTAGATAGTTCTTCTTCGGTTGGTTCTCTATTTAATTCTAAGGTAAGCTGTCTTTCGACTCTAGCTAATTTATTGATTGTTTCAACCATATGAACTGGAACTCTGATGGTTCTTGCTTGGTCAGCGATGGCTCTTGTGATGGCTTGTCTAATCCACCAAGTGGCATAGGTTGAGAATTTATATCCTTTTGTGACATCGAATTTTTCAACGGCTTTCATAAGGCCGATGTTTCCTTCTTGAATAAGGTCTAGGAAAAGCATTCCTCTTCCGACATATCTTTTTGCGATACTGACAACGAGTCTTAGGTTTGCTTCGGCTAATGTGGCTTTAGCTGCTTCATCACCAGCAGCTATTTTATCAGCTAGTTCTAGTTCTTCTTCGGTTGTTAAAAGTTTTATTTGACCTATTTCTTTTAGGTACATTCTAACTGGATCATTGATGGTTAGGTCTTTTGTTAAAAGTTCATTACTAGTTGTACTTGGATCTTCATCATCTTCTTCATTTTCAGATACGACTTCGATATGGTTTTCGCTTAGGGTGTTATATAGATCATCTAATGAGTCAGCATCTAGTTCTAGGTTTTTTAGTTTTTCGGCTAATTCTTCATAGGTAATATTACCTTTTTTCTTTCCAAGTTCGACTAGTTCTTTTTTTCTTTCTTCAAAGGTTTTGATTTCTTCAAACATTATTACACTCCTTTTTTTAAACTGACAATTTCCTCAGCTATTTTAGCTTTATCTAAGGGATCTGTCAAGTTTTTCATTTTATTTGTAAGTCTTTTGATTTCTTCTTTTACGTTATAGTCTTTTATTACGCTGATATAGTCCTCTATTTCACTGTTTGTGTAAGTGTCTTTGGTGTGTTTTTTATTGATATTACTGATGGTATTCATAAGTTCTTCATCGCATTCGATATAGTCGATAAAGTCAGCTTCATTTATGAAACCAAATTTTTTATAGAAGTTACTTATTTCTCTAGCTAATTGGCGATATTCTTTATTTGGAATATAGGTTACTTTATTATTATACATGGTGATTACTTCAGGGCTTTTTAGCATATAATATATTAAAGCGCTTTCGGCTAAATCATATTTATCTGTAGTTATTTTATTTTCTGTTTTTTTTGGTTTTTGAGGTTTTGGTTTTTTTTCTAGATGTTTTCTAATTAGGTCTTCATCTATATTCATTTCTGAGGTTATTTTTTTGATTGTTAAATCTTTTAGAATATCGTCTTCGATATTATTTAGCTCATTTATTATTTCGCTTATGTATTTGGCTTGATCAACTGGGCTTGTTAGGTCTTTACCTTGTTTTAGGTATGAGAGTTTAAAGTCCATGACGCTTATTGGATTATCTATTTTTCTTTGAAAGGCATCTTTGCCATATTTTTGAATATATTCATCGGGATCTAAGTTTTCTTCTAGGCGAATTATTTTGGGGGTTACACCTATTTTTATTAGTTCATTTGCACATGACATGGTGGCTTTTGCGCCGGCTTCATCACCATCAAAGCAAAGAATAATTTCTTTAGCCATTCTTTTAATTAGTTGAGCCTGTGTTTCGGTAACAGCGGTTCCCATCATGGCGATGGTGTTTTGGATACCTACGGTATATGCTCTAATGACGTCCATGAAGCCTTCCATGACGATTATTTGGTTTTTCTTTCGCGCTATATCTTTGGCTCTATGGTAGTTATAGATGAGATTTCCTTTTTTAAATATTTCTGTTTCTCTTGTGTTGAAGTATTTAGAGGTATCAACTTTATTATATATTCTTCCGCTATAGGCTACAGGGTTTCCTTCTAGGTCATAGAGTGGGAACATGATGCGATCATAGAAAAGATCGTAGTATCCACGTTCGTTTTGGCCGACTAAACCACTTTTTAAAACTTCATTTGGATCAAATTTTGTCGTTAGTATTTTAGATAAGGCTCCTTGTTTTAAGGCTAGGCCTATTTGAAATTCTTTGATGATGTCTTCATTTATGTTTCTTCCTTTTAAGTATTCTTTGGCTTCTTTACCATTTTTAGTGTTTAAGTTATTGATATAAAATTTTAAACTTAAATCATATATTTTATGAAGTTCAGTATGGTTTTGCTTTTTTTTGATTTTACCTATGTTTACGGATACACCACCAATATCGGCGACTTTTTTAACAGCTTCTAGAAATGGGATGTTTTCATAGTCCATGATAAATTTGAAAACGTTTCCGGTAGCGCCACATGAGAAGCATTTATAGATTTGTTTAGCTGGGCTTACACTCATAGAAGGGTTTGTGTCATCGTGAAATGGACATACTCCAAAAAAGTTTTTACCTTTTGGGGTTAGAGGAATATATGAGGAGATAATATCGACTATGTTTACGCTATTTCTAATTTCACTGATTTTTTCTTGAGTTAATGTGTTCATGATTTATCCCCCTATATATTAATATACGATTTTTTTTGGCGATTTCCTTTTTTTTGAGCAAAAAAAATGCAAAAAAGTATAATTTTTTTTATTTTTGGACATATTATTTTGTAAAAGAGGCGGTTTTTATGCTTAAAAAGATTAAAATTATTAGTATTTTTGGAATGTTTTTATTGTGTTTTTTGACACATTTTCTTTACAATTGGTTTCCTAATTTTTTATTTAGTATATTTTTTCCGGTTAATGAGAGTATTTGGGAACATATGAAGATGCTTGGATCTAGTATTTTACTGTTTAGCATTTTAGAGTATTTTCTTTTTAAAAGGTTTAGGGTTAATCACAATAATTTTGTTTTGTCTTTATTTTTAGAGATTATTTTATCTATTATTATATTTTTGATTATTTATCTTCCGATATATCATTTTGTAGGATCTACTTTTATTTTGAATATAATTGTTTTATTTATTAGTATTTATTTTGTGAATATTATAGGATATTATGTTCTTAAGTTTAGACCATTACATTTAGAGATTATAGGTGTTATAGGAATTATTTTGATATATATTTTATTTGGAATTCTTACTTATTTTCCACCTTATAATTATGTGTTTTTTGATAAGGTAGAAAATAAATATGGTCTTAATATTTATGAATTTTGAGTGAATATACTAGATATTTTTTTAGTATAATTTAACTGTTCGGCAGCGGTTAGATAAGCTTCTTCTTTTGAACATAATGTATATATGATATCGCCCGGAAGATAGACTTTATAACCATCGTCTTTATTTAAACCTATTTTGTTTTTTGTAATTAACTCTTCGATGTAAGGTGTTTGTTCATCCCCTATTTTAACAGCAATATTATTTAATTTTAATGATTTATATGGGGTTATTTTAAATAAATGAAATTTATAGGAGGCGGATATTTTTTTCTTTCTTTTTTTTGTTTCTAATAGTTCAATTGGTATTGTTGCATATTGTGATTTTGTCATAATTTTCGTCCTCCGTTTTCTGTTTATTTATTATATACAGGTTAATTTTTTTGTCAATTGGTTTTATGTGAATTTCCAAAAAATGTTAGTGAAATATTTTTGGTTAAAAAAATAACCAAACATTTATTGTTTGATTATTAAAGAGAAATTTCATATGGGTCAGACTGGGTTCCTGTTCCTCCTGTGATTTGTACATCTGATGAAAGGTAGAGAGCTGGATTAACCCAAGGATCTGGACTGTTCGAAGGTAAAGAATGAATAAACTCATGCACAACATAAACTTGATTAGTACTACCTGAAACAGGCGTCAATGATAACCAGTAAACCCAACCAGAAAATTCGCGACCATCCATCCAGCCTGTATTTGCACAACTACTATAATTATTATTTATTAAACTAAATGTTCCACAACTACTTTTATTACTGTTTGTTCTTATATATTCTGATACCGTTGGTAAGGCTATTTTTCCATTCCATTTGCTCGAATTTTCATCGTTTACTTGTGTACTCATATTATTATTATCATTTATAACTGCGCCTATACTAAAGTTACTGGCAACTATTTGATTTTTTGCGGCATTATTTAATCCATTATAATATGTTTCATTTAAATATGTGTTTAATGTGGCTGGACGGGCCCAATTATTACTTCCTCTTTCATCCCATAGTTCAGTTGTAGTTATACATGGTCTCATTATTTTTATTCTACCATCACACTCTACTGATATTATTCTCCAGCCAGCTGTTTCATTATTGAATGTTATATAATTATTGGGGTTTTCTCCAGTAAAGAAATATCTACATTCATATTCGTCTTTTTCTAGTGGCTGATCTTCTAATATTTGTTCTCCTGATGTTTTTGGAGGTGTACACACTTCATATAATTCATCTACGGCATCTTGAACATTAGTTGAAGTCATACCACTTTTTGTATTATCATAAGTGGTATTTATACTAGGAAAATAAGTTACAGCATAAACACCTGCTGCTCCAAAAATAATAGAACCTATGATAAAGCCTACTAAATATTTTTTAGAGATTTCTTTTATTTTTTGTTTCATAATTTACTTTCTTTCTTATTTTGTCTATGTTTTTATTATAGAATATTATTATGTCTAATTTTGTCTAGTATTGTCTTATTGTAATTATAAACTATTTATAGGGGTAATGCAAGTATGTTATTTGTATTTACCTTATTTGTGTAAAAAAAAAAAGAATTTTTGTAAATTTTACAAATTTTTTTTCAGACAAAAAAACATGGCAATTATACCATTTTTTGTTTTATTTCGGTTTTTCTAAATATAATTTTTTTATGATTGTATTTATAGGGGTAATATAAGTATCTTATTTATATTTACTATATCATATACAATTTTAATGAAGGTGGTGTGCATATGGTAAATGTGAATATCGAAAAATTACTTAAAAAAGAAAAAAGAAGTAAATACTGGTTATGCCAAAAGATGAATATTACTTCTAGAAATTTAAACAGAATTATTAGGGGTGAGACTACTTCTATTTCTTTTAAGTATATTGAGGAGTTTTGTTTCTATTTGAAATGTACTCCTGGAGAGTTATTTACTATTGTGACTCCTAGTTAGGGTGTGTCAAGAAAAGTGTGTAAGTAATCAAAATATCATATATAAAATTATCAAAGAACTTAATTACAATATTTACGGAATCTGTCTTGAAACTTGGGATGGGCATCTAACTCATTTCTAACCATA
>CALVRS010000078.1 GCA_944358725.1 uncultured Bacilli bacterium | reverse complement strand
CAACTTGAAATAAATCATCTAAATCATTAGTTCTAAAAGTAAAATTTTTCAAAACAGCTAAAACAAGTTTTAAATTACCATTAATCAGTTCCTCCTTAGAAGATAAATCACCATCATTAAGCCTTCTAAAAAGTGCCTCTTGCTCATTTAAAGTTAAAACCTTAATATCCGCCGTATTTAAATTAGAAATTTCCACCTTTCCGCGTGCCATAATTTTCTCCTTTCACCTATATATTGAGTGAAAAGGAAAATTTTTAAACAAAAAATTTTAAAATAAGTAAAATGCCAAATACTAATAAAACTATAATTAAAAGCAAAATTATTCTTTGCCTTAAACTTACCTTAAAAAACATTTTCAAATACCGGTAAAATAAAACTAAATACAAAATAAACACAAAAATCAAAAAAACATAAGTAAAATAAACACTAAAATGTAAAAAGATAAATCCAAATATAAAACCTAAAATAAGTAAAATATTTAAAACACCAAATAAATTAAAAATATTCCTATATCTTTGCTTTAAAATAAATTTAAAAACAAATGTTAAACCAAAAAATAAAAATAATGAAAGTAAAAATATAATTAAAAAATATATCGTAAAATTAGGTTTTAAATTAGAAACAGATACATAAGATTCTAAAACACCAGTCCCATCTAAAAACAAAGAAGAAGTGCTTTCAAATAAATTTTTTTTAAAAAAAACATAAAAAAGACCTAAAATTAAACTTAAAATACCCGTAATAATAACTGAAAGATAAAATCTATTTTTTAAAAAATATTTTTTTATTAACTTATCCATCTAACTCTCCTTCAAAAACTTCGCACAAAATGTAGTAAATAAAATCAAATAAAAACCAGAAACTAAAAAACCACCTAAAACATCACTCGCATAATGAACCCCTAAATATATTCGGCTAATACCAATTAAAATAATAAATAAACCTAAAAATAAAGTCCAAACATATTTAACTTTTTTACTAACATTCAAATGACAAAGAAGATAAATAATAAACCCATAAAAACCTAAAGCTGCCATCGCATGCCCAGAAGGAAAACTATAACCATCTTCTATAATAATCATAAGTTCAAAAGGTCTCTCACGCATAAAAATAAACTTAAGTAAAATATTCAAAATCAAAAGAAAAATTGCATTTAAACTAATAAAAACACCATACCTTTTATTCTTAAAAATTAAAAAACTAAATAAAGATACAAGCGCTATCATCAAAACACTCGCAAAAAAAGTAATAAACTTAAAAAAGCCCGTCCAAAAATCATTTTGATAAAAAGTTACAACATCATAAACAAAATTATCAAAAAAACTAATCTTATCATTTATAACTAAATAAGCTAAAAAACTAAAACAAAAAAATAAAAACACTAAAACAAACCATTTAAAAAACTTCATAATATCACCACCATAACTAAAGCCGTCATACTTCATGGCGGCCATCTAACTTATTTAAATAATTAGGTGTTTGTTTAATATGATTACCAATAATTTCAGAAACATCAAACACCGTAACAAATGAAGAATCATCACAATCATCTAAAATATCTTTTAAAATAGAAATTTCAAACCTCGTAATTACCGTATACAAAACTCTCTTATGTCCATGTGAAACAATACCTTCTCCTGATAAAACCGTAACCGTCCTTCCAAGCTTTTCAAGAATTTGCTTCGCAATATCTCGCCCATCATCCGTAATAATAAAAGCTGCTTTCGCACTATTAAGTCCATCAGATACCATATCAATTACCTTATAAGTAATAAAATAAGTTAAAAGTGAATAAAGTGCCCTTGAAACACCAAAGAAAAAAATTGCCGCACTATAAATAATAATATTAAAGCAAAGTACTACTTGACCAACTGAAACACTACTTTTACGGTTAAACATTATAGCAATAATCTCCGTACCATCCAAACAACCACCATTTTTTATAATAATACCGCAACCTACACCAAGTAAAATACCTCCATAAACCGTTGCTAATAAAGTATCTCCACTAATAAGCGGTTCATAATAACTAAATACCTCTAATAAAATACTAAATAAAGCCATACTATATCCTGCTTTTAAAACAAACTTTTTGCCAAGAAAACGATAACCCAAAATCAAAAACGGTAAATTTAAAACAAAAATTATCATACCTAAAGAACCACCAAAAATCTTATTTAAAATAATTGATATTCCATTTATGCCCCCATCAATCATCGAATTTGGTATCAAAATAAGTTCTAAAGCTAAAGCTGCCATCAAAGCTCCTAAAGTAATTAAAATAATTGATATAAAAAAATCAAAATCAAATAACTTTGATCCTCGCCGTGCCATATCATCACCTTCCTACTTCATTATATCTTAATTAACTTCCTTTTTAAAGTAATCTTCTACACTTTTTCCAAAATTAACTTCTTATTTTGTAAAACACGCTCATCTTTCTTTATTAAAAGAGCCTTGTCGACATATTTTAAAGCCAAATCAAAATTACCTGTATAATAATAACAAATTGATAAAAAATCATAAATATTAAAATCAGTACTAAACCATTCTGTAATATAACTTTTATAACCTTTTTTAATATTAAGTGCTTTTAAAAATAAAGGTATTGCCTTTAAATATTCCCCATTTTCAAAATAAAAAAGTCCAAACTCACTATATCCTTCCTTTAAATGAGGAGCCTCAAGTATTGCTTTTTCATACCACATAGAAGCCTCAAGTGGTCTTTTTAAATTCTTATAACACCTTCCAATAAATCTCATCGATGCACATCTCTCATCCTTCCAAGTAGCCGTTTTTAAATTAAGATGCCTAATCAAAGTATCAATAGCCTCATTCCATCTGCCATAATACATATACTCTCTTCCTAAATAATGCATATTTCTATCATCCAAAGCATCTTCTTTAACCGAAAGTTCTAAAAGAGGTAAATAAAAACTTCGGCTTTTTTTACTATCTGGATAATGATTTAAAACAATATCCGAAATAACAATACGCTTCTCATTCCCATCATAACTTAAAACCTCATGCACTGGATGTTTCCAACTATATCCTAATCTCGCATGAATATTATCAAGATAAAAACTAACTACTGGATTACCATCATCATCTAAACTCCAATTGTAAGTATAACTCGCCCGCGTCGTTCCTAAAACCCAAGCTCGTTCTAATTTTTCTCTCCAGCCCTTCTCAAATACCTCATCTAAATCTGTACACACACAAATATCAGTATCCAAAGGAACCATATCTAAAGAAGCACATCTCGCCTTATCAAATCTCCAAGGTTTAATAATAGCCTTTTTTACATGCGCCCCAAGCCTTTTTAAAATATCTACCGTCCTATCAGTAGAACCAGTATCTAAAACAAATATCTCATCAGCCTCCTTCATAGAATTATACCATCTTTCAGCAAACTTTTCTTCATTTTTACAAATAGCATATACACATACTTTCATTAATCATCCCTCCATAATAAAATATGATAAAAAAGAAAATATAATTATTTATAAAACCAAAAAAAGAAAGATTTTATTCTTCCTTCAAATTAATATTTAAAAATCACTTATTTAACATTTTAAGATGGCGAATAACCTTTTTTTCTATCCTCGAAATATATGACTGACTAATTCCAAGTAATTTAGCAACATCTTTTTGTGTAAGTTCTTCACCATTATAAAGTCCATACCTCAAAATCATTATTTTTTTATCCCTCTCGCCTAATTTTTCAATCTCTTCATATAAAAGTTTTTTTTCTATCTCCTCCTCTAAACCTTTGGTCACAATATCCCCATCTGTTCCAAGTACATCTTCTAAATGTAATTCATTACCCTCAGAATCAAAACTCAAATTATCTTCAAAACTAATTTCCCCGCGCCTTCTTTTATTCTTTCTTAAAAACATCAAAATTTCATTATCAATACACCTAGAAGCGTACGTCGCAAGCTTAATATTCTTATCAAGCTTATACGTATTAACCCCCTTAATAAGTCCAACACTGCCAATACTTACTAAATCCTCTAAATCAACACCTGTATTTTCATATTTTTTTGCCAAAAAGACAACCAATCTTAAATTGTGCTCGATAAGCTTACTTCGTGCCTTTTTATCGCCACCCATCGATAAAGTAACAAACTTAACCTCATCTTCCTTTGAAAGCGGTGCCGGAAGTTTATCCGCACTTCCGATAAAAAATATACGATCACTTTCAAAAAAACGTCTAATTAAATAAATAATCTTTTTAATCATAATCATTCTCCCCTCATAAGTCCATTTAAAAGTAAATCCACACCATCCAAATGAAAATCTTTACTAAAACCTAAATATATATCCTCAAAAACTCCTAAACCAACAACCTCAACCCTTCTTACCTTTATACACTCCAAAACTCCACTTCCCCCAAGCACAATATATGGAATATATACTTTTTTATTTCGAAAATTATTATCTATATTCGTTATAATAACCATTTTCTTCTTATAACATAAAACATTGCCACTATCCAAATAACCATTTAAATTCAAAACATCTTTTCCTATATAAATATTTGTTTTAAAATAGCATTTAAGCTTTCTTTTAAAAAAACATACCTGCCTTATGTATAAAAATAAAATAATCGGCGATAAAATAATCAAAAATAAAATAGATAAATTAAAACCATTTTTAAAAAATAAAATTCCCGTATGTTCATAAGTTAAACCATCCTTTAAAAAATATAAAAACCCTCCAAGTAACATACTAACCACATAAAAAACTCCAATATTTATTAAAAAACTTTTTAACCCCTTAAACCCAAAACAAATAATACACATAATAAAACTTAAATAAATTTTAATAAAAAAAAGTTCTAAAGAAGAAACATCCCAAAATAAAACCAATATCGTCAAACTACCAATAAATGCTCCTAAAACAATTCTAAACATCTTAACATTGCGTTTTAAAATAATAACTACCGTAAGTAATAACAAAAAATCCAAATAAAAATTCAAAAAAAGTAACCCATCAATATATACTGTCATATCACCACCATTAACAGTATAAAAAAAATGACCTAAATATAATGTCATTTTTTTTCTTTTAAAAATTAAATTAAAAATTTAACCCTATATAAAATATCCTTATAAGAAACTTCTTCATCTATTTTGCCATCTCGTGATTTAAACTCAACTATATCATCACTAGCTTTTTTACCTACCGTAATCCTATAAGGAATACCAACTAAATCCATATCTTTAAACTTAACTCCAGCTCTCTCATCTCTATCATCAAGTAAAACATCAATACCTTTTTCATTTAACTTATCATATAACTTCAAAGCGAGCTCATTTTGAACATTATCATGAACATTTATAATCACAATACTTATCACAAAAGGCGCCACAGCAACAGGCCAAATAAGACCATGCTCATCAGCATTTTGTTCAGCGATAGCTGCCATACATCTCGCTGTACCAATGCCATAACATCCCATATATACAGGTTTAAGCTTGTTTTCCTCATCTAAATAATTTAAATTTAAAGCCAAAGAATATTTTGTTCCAAGTTTAAAAGTATTACCAATTTCAATACCTTTTTTAAAATAAATCTTACCACCACAGCAAGGACAAGTATCGCCTTCTTTAATATTTACAATATCGCCAACTTTATAAACATCAAATAAAGATGTATTAACATTTATATAATGCTTACCATCTATATTAGCTCCACAAACAAAATTATGCATATTAGCTACTTCATTATCCATAATAATTTTCACATCAACGCCAATTGGCCCTAAAGAGCCAAAAGAAGCATCAGTTATACATCTAAGCTCATCAGCACTTGCCATTTGAACATTTTTTGCCTTAAGTAATTTACTAAGTTTAGTTTCATTTAATTCTCTATCGCCTTTAATCAAAGCAAATATAATCTCTCCATCGACATTATAAACTAACGTCTTAACTGTTTTTTCAATATTAATATTTAATAAATCTACAATATCTTCAATACTCTTAGCCCCTGGTGTTGAGATAAGTTCTATTTTTTTATGTTCTTCCTTATCAAATTCTTCTGCTTTAACTGAAGCAATTTCAATATTAGAGCTAAAATTACAATTATCACACATCACTAAAATATCTTCGCCAATATCTGTAACTGCCTGAAATTCCTCCGATAAATCGCCACCCATAACACCAGTATCAGCGCGAACTATTCTATAATCAATTCCCATCTTATCAAAAGCATTCTTATAAGCCTTTACCATCTTCTGATAACTAATCTCCCCACTATTTTCATCAGTATCAAAACTATAAGCATCCTTCATCGTAAATTCTCTCGTTCTAATAAGACCAAAACGTGGACGAGCTTCATCCCTAAATTTATCTTGAATTTGATAAATATTAAAAGGCATATCTCTATAAGATCGAATTTTTTCCGCCGCTGCCATAACAAATAACTCCTCATGTGTTGGACCCAAACAAAATTCTCTATCATTTCTATCATTTAATTTAAACATATCAGCCCCAAATGAAGAATATCTATTCGACTTTTGAAAAACTTCACTAGGAATTAAAGCTGGCATTAAAACCTCATTAGCTCCAGCCTTATCCATTTCATTTCTAATAATATTTTCTATTTTTCTCTTAACCCTAAGACCCATAGGCATAAACATATGAACACCACTAGCCTCTTTTTTATTCTTGCTTCTTCTAACTAATAAATTTCCACTTTTACTATCTTCATCTTTAATATCATCTCTAAACGTGTAAAAAAAACTCTTGCTTAATTTCATAAAATCCCCCCTAAACAAAAAAAGAATGAAACCATAAGGAGTGCCTAAAAGCACGGTACCATCCTTTTATTAACTTAATTAAAGATAACGGTCTTACCCGAAAGTGTTTGCACTTCTCTTAGAAAGTAGGAATTAAATACTATCATAACTTGCTTTCACCAACCAAGTTCGCTTTATATGAGGAAATATTTAATATT
>CALVRS010000077.1 GCA_944358725.1 uncultured Bacilli bacterium | reverse complement strand
ATATTCCGCATCTTCATGTTCATTATAATAAACAATTACAACCATTGCCCCTTCTTTAGCAAAATAAACTGCTACTGCCCTTCCAATACCAGAATCTCCACCAGTAATAATCGCAACCTTGCCTTTAAGTCTATTACTGCCTTTATAATTATAATTATCAAAAATAGGTTTTGGATTCATTAAACATTCCATCCCCGGCTGCACACTTTGATATTGTGGGTAAGCCTTAATCTTATATTCTGTGCCAAGAATACCATCATCACATTCATTCACATAAAAAAGGCCATAATTATCCCCTACCTCGCAGCTCTCGCATCCAAACTTTTCATTCAAAAAAATTTCCCCTTTCATAAAATATTCTATTCATAAATAATAAAAATGACTATCTAAATTAAAATGTGCTATAATATTATTGCTAAGAAAAAGAAGGTGATTAACTTGAAATTAATAGTTGGACTTGGTAACCCTGGTAAAGAATATGAAAACACAAGACATAATGCTGGCTTTAAATTTTTAGATAAATTTGCTAAAGCCAATAACCTAAACTTTACAAAAGAAAAATTTAATGGATTATATACAGAATTTAATTATAACAATGAAAAAATAATCTTATTAAAACCCCAAAAATATATGAATTTGTCTGGTGAGGTTCTAATAAAATTTAAAGAATTCTATAAAATAAACATAGAAGACATATTAGTAATATGTGATGATTTAGATACAAATCTAGGTCAAATAAAACTCAAATATAAAGGATCATCAGGTGGCCATAATGGTTTAAAAAACATCGAAAATCATCTTCATACAAATGAATATAAAAGAATAAAAATAGGTATTTCAAAAAATAAAAATCATGATAAAATAGATTATGTCATAGGCCAAATGCCAAAAGAAGAATTAGAAATATTAGAAAAAGTCACAGAAAAAGCCGATGATATAATAAAAGATTATCTAAATCTATCATTTGATAATCTAATGAATAAATATAATAAGGAAGTGTTAAAATGAGCTTCCTAGATAAAATATTTGATAAAGTAGAAAATAAAGAAATAATCGGCCTTAATAATGAATTAAAAAGTATTTATATATATAATAAATTTAAAAATTCAAATAACTCCATAATTTTTGTTACATCAAACCTCCATGAAGCCGGTTTAATCTATAATTTCCTAACCCACTATACTGATAAAGTATGGTTTTTTCCCATGGATGATTTCATAACCAGCGAAGCCATAGCTATATCACCTGAATTTAAAATAACAAGATTAGAAACAATGAACTCCATAATCAAAGAAAAAAAAGCTATCGTAATAACAAACCTAATGGGTTATCTAAGATATTTACCATCAAAAGAAAAATTTAAAAATAGTAAAATAAAACTAAAAATAGGAACAAATATTGAAATAAGCAATTTAGTAGAAAAATTATTTAACCTAGGATATAAAAAAGAAACAACCGTAAATATGACCGGAGAAATAGCAACAAGAGGATACGTAATTGATATTTTTCCAATCAATAATGATAATCCTATTAGAATAGAATTTTGGGGAGATGAAATAGATTCTATAAGAACATTTAATATTGAAAATCAGCTAACAATCGAAAAAATAAATGAAATAGAAATCTATCCAAATACCGAAACAATCCTCGAAAAATATAAATTTGAAGCAAAACATCGTGAAATGCAATTTGAAAAAAATATAACTAATATAAAAGGTTATTTAGAAAATCCAATTACAATATATAATAACTACCATACATTAATAGTCAATTATAATCTTCTTTTAGAAGAAGTCAAAAATTATAACATAAGTATAAATCAAAATCCAAACACAAAATATATGTTTGAATTTGATAAAATAATGGATCAAAATCCAATAATATTTGAAGAATTTCATAATCAAAAAAACGCCAAAATCTATAATAAAGTAGATATTGATCAATTTCCAAAAGAAACACAAAAAATCAATGAAAAATTGAACCAATATTTAAAAACAGGAAAAATCGTCATAATATGTCTAGATAATCGTTATCAAATAAATAAATTAATCGATTATTTAGAAAATAAAAACATCACATACACTAATGAAAATAATCTATATCCAAATAAAATAAATCTCATAATAAAAAAAATAAATAGCGGTTTTAAAATAGATAATTATATCGTGATAACTGAAAAAGAATTATTTAATAAAACAAATGAAACAAGCTATAAAACAAAATTCAAATACGGAACAAGAATAAAAGATATAACTAAATTAGAAATTGGTGATTATGTCGTTCATGGTATTCATGGTATTGGCAAATATGAAGGCTTAAAAACAATTATCAAAAATGGCTTAAAAAAAGATTATCTAACTATAACCTATAAAGATAATGATAAACTATATATTCCTGTTAAAAAATTAGATCTCATAACAAAATACTCCTCTGGAGATGGCATCGTACCAAAATTAAATAAATTAGGTAGCCATGAATGGCAAAAAACAAAAGCTAAAGCCAGAAAACACGCTGAAGATATAGCTGAAGACTTATTAAAAATGTATGCTATAAGAGAGTCAAAAAAAGGATTTGCCTTTGCAAAAGATACCGAAGAACAAATAGAATTTGAAAAAGAATTTGATTATGAAGAGACAAAAGATCAATTAAGAGTAAAAGAAAAAATAAAAAAAGACATGGAAAGTAATAAACCAATGGATAGACTACTTTGTGGTGACGTTGGTTATGGAAAAACCGAAGTAGCTTTTAGAGCTATATTTAAAGCCATATTGTCTGGTAAACAAACAGCAATTCTATGTCCAACAACCATACTATCTTCTCAGCACTTCAAAAATGCACTTCAAAGATTTAAATCATTTCCAGTTGATATTGCCATTTTAAATAGATTTGTCTCTCAAAAAGAAACAAAAGAAACTCTAGAAAAACTAAAAACAGGTCAAATAGATCTGCTTATTGGTACCCATAGAATATTGTCAGACGATGTAATATTCAAAGATTTAGGGCTTCTAGTCATCGACGAAGAACAAAGATTTGGTGTTAAACATAAAGAAAAAATCAAAAAATATAAAAATAACATTGATGTTTTAACCTTATCAGCAACCCCTATTCCAAGAACCCTTCAAATGTCTATAGCTGGTATTAGAAGCCTCTCATTAATTGAAACCCCACCAATAGACCGCTACCCTATTCAAACCTACGTCCTCGCTGAAAATAAACAAATAATAAAAGATGCCATATATAAAGAATTAGCTAGAAACGGTCAAATATTTGTCCTATATAATAGAGTAGAAAATATCGAAAATGAAAAAAATGAACTTCAAAAATTAGTCCCAGAAGCAAAAATAGGAATAGCCCATGGACAAATGAATAAAAACGAATTAGAACAAGTTATGATAGACTTTACTGATAAAAAATACGATATTCTCCTATGTACTACTATCATAGAAACTGGTATTGATATAGAAAGTGCTAACACATTAATAATAAAAGATGCCGATCACTTTGGTCTATCTCAGCTCTATCAAATAAGAGGAAGAATTGGTAGAAGCAATAAAATTGCCTATTGTTACTTAATGTATGCACCAAATAAAATACTCACAGAAGTAGCAACAAAAAGATTAAAAGTCATTAAAGATTTCACTGAACTAGGAAGTGGCTTTGCCATCGCCATGCGTGATTTATCCATAAGAGGAGCCGGAGATATCTTAGGTAGCCAGCAAGCTGGGTTTATCGATAGTATAGGTATTGAACTATTCATGCAAATGTTAAATGAAGAAATAGATAAATTAAAAGGAATAAAACCAAAAGAAGAAGAAACAAAAGATAAAATGCCACTCATCGATGTTTCAACAGCTATAAATGATAACTTCGTCAGCGATGAAGAATTAAAAATAGAAATTCATAAAAAAATATCTAGTATTGACTCTTATCAATCATTAAATAAAATAAAACATGAATTAGAAGATAGATTTGGTAAACTTTCAGAAGATTTAATAATCTACATGCATGAAGAATTGTTCGAAAAAATGGCTCAAGAAATAAATATCACAAATATAAGACAAACTAAAAATTCAGTAGAAATAACATTAGATAAAGAATTAACAAATAAAATAGATGGTGAAACCCTATTCTTCGAAACAACTAACCTATCTAGAATGTTTAGATTTAGTATGAAATTTGAAAGATTAGTAATAACCTTAGATATAATAAAATTAGATAAACACTTTATCTACTACTTAATAGACTTGCTAAAAATAATAAAAAAATCCATAAAAAAATAAGTTGACAAAAAATAAAAAAATAGCTAAAATACATCAAAAAAAAGAAAGAAGGGATTACTATAAAACCTAAATATTCAGAAAAAGTAAATATCGACTTAAATAAAATATATCAAACAAAATATGATAAATATACATTAAATAAGCATATAAAATTAGTCACTAATGATGTAAAATTAGCCCTATTTGTAGCACCTATAACTTTAACAATGGGTTTAATTACTTCAAATAATGCTTTATTTTTCTTAAGTGGTAGTTCCTTAATATATGCCTCAGTAAATATTTATCAACATAAAAAAGAAAAACAAAAAAAGTTCACATTAAAGTGAGCTTTTTAAATACTATTTTCTTTTATTAACTAATTTATCAATCGAAACCTCAAGTATTACACTTATTCTGTATAAAGTAGGCACACTTATCCCTTGATTAACCTTTTTACTCTCAAGACCACCAATAACAGAAGTAGAAACTCCCACCATTTCAGCTAACCTCTCTTGTGTCATCTTCTCTTTTTCTAAACTATAAAGTTTTCTATAATAACTTACATTTTGACCAATTGTATCAAACAAATCATTATCTGACATAAAAATACCCCATATTTTATTCTTTCTAAGATAAATTATCTCATTAATATATAAAGTAAACTATTAACCGAAAACGACAAAATATCATTTTCCGTGTATAAAAAAATATATATAAAAATGCTAACATTAAACTAGGAGGAATAAAAAATGAAGTCAAAAATAAAAAAGTTTATTAATAGCAAACTATTTATTTTTATAATAACCGCCCTAGTTTTTAGTACTATTGGAGTATCAGCAGCAACATATTTTGAAAGTAATTTAGTAACTTATGATAATACAGAAAGTGGCCTTCAAAGTACAAATGTACAAGGAGCAATCGATGAATTATATAATGCGTGTAAAACACCAAGTATTCCAGCTGGAGAATATATATTAGAAAATATACCAATAATAACTGTAGGAGAAGGCTTATATGAAGACGAATATCAAGGTGGTAGATATATATTTAAGGGTGGAAATCCAAATAATTATATAACATTTAATAATGAAGAGGCCGGCTGGCGAATTATATCAATAGAACCAGATAAAACATTAAAAATAATGAAAATAAATAATATAAATACCAGTATTAATTTAGCATGGGATGACACAAATTCCAATAACTGGAGAAGACCAGCAACACTTAACACATACTTAAATGGAACATATTATAATAGTTTAAGTAGTGAAGCTCAAAGGCAAATTGTAGCCAAAGACTGGAGTATAGGTAGAGTAACAGAAGATAATAATAACTTAGCTGCTCAAATAAATAATGAAAATAGTGCAAAATGGAACGGAAAAGTAGCTTTGGCAACCGTATCAGAGTATATTAGAGCTAATAGTGATACCAATAATTGTGGTACATATGAGTTAACAAATATAAATAGTTTTTGCACAAATACAGGATGGATGGATGATCATAATTATTGGTGGACTTTAACTCCTTCAGGTGCTTTTTACAATGCATTTTATATATATGCTTCAAAGGGAGAAATATATATTTCTTCAACTCAGACCACAAATCGTGCTGTCAGACCAGTCATTTATATTTCCTCTAAAGTACAAATTATTGGTGGTACAGGAACGTCTCAAGACCCATACACAATTGAATAACTAATATAAAAACATATAACTCAATCAAGCTATATGTTTTTTAATAATTCAAACTATCATCATCTAAAAGAAAATCAGTAATACCCATAATTACAATACCTTTATCATCTCTCCATCTTTTAATATTATCTTTAACGATAATAATCTTTTTAAAGAAATCATTAACGCTCATAAAAGATTTTTCTTCCTGCTCTCTTTTTTCTTTAGTATCAATATTTAAAGCAGACTGAATATAAAATTTATTATTTCCCTTATTTGCTATAAAATCAATTTCATATTGTTTCCTACCATCTTTATTTCTAACTTCTACCACCCCAACATCAACTTTAAAACCTCTACGTTTAAGTTCAATATAAATAATGTTTTCCATAATATGATTTTCTTCTTGCTGTCTAAAATCTAAAAATGCATTTCTTATTCCAATATCAGTAAAATAATATTTGTATGGAGTATCAATATATTTTTTTCCTTTTATATCATATCTTAAAGCTTTTTCAATAATAAAAGCATCTTCAAAATATGATAAATAATTATATATAGTTTTGTCAGAAAGTAAAGTGTTTTTATTATATGATTTAAAAGTATTAGCTAATTTTAAAGGATTAGTAAGAGAACCTATACTTGAAGAAATAACTTCTATTAATTTTTCTAACTCTTCCTTATTTTGAACTT
Source organism: uncultured Bacilli bacterium (assembly GCA_944358725.1). Taxonomy (GTDB): domain Bacteria; phylum Bacillota_I; class Bacilli_A; order RF39; family UBA660; genus Coprosoma. Next base: position 26,488 of record CALVRS010000077.1, on the reverse strand, counting down.
TGTTTCTTTCAATTACATCATTTAGATACACATTTTGTTTTTGAGACTCTAAATATTGCATTTTATCCTCTTCTTTTTTATAAGACATAACAAGTGGTAAACCACCATAAGTATAATATTCTATCCAAGCCTCTTCTTTGCTGCCATCATAATTAGAATAAAATTCTTTAAAAGAAAGTGGATAAATCCTAATTTCATCTCCTCTACCCCTAAATTCAGTAATAATATCTGAAGATAAAAATTTAGAATTACTTCCAGTAATATATATATCTAAATTTTCTTGTCTTAAAAGTCCATTCAATAATCCTTCAAAATTATCTATCAATTGTACCTCATCTAAAAGTATATAATATAAATCATTATCAATAACTCTTTCATTAATATACTCTCTAAGTTTTTTAGTATCCAATAAATCAGAATTCATATCATCATCTAATGCCACCATAATAATATGATCATTGTCCACACCATTATCTAAAAGATAATTTTTAAATAAATGATTCAATAAATAAGATTTACCACATCTTCTAATACCGGTAATAATTTTAATCAAATGATTGTTCTTTCTATCTATAAGTTTTTGTAAATAATAATCACGTTTAATTTCCATATTTCACCTCATTACGAACAAATGACAAAATTACCACAAATTCGTAATAATTATATCATTAATTGATAAATAAGTCAAACTATATTCCGAACAAATGACAAAATTACCACAAATTCGTAATTAATATTAATCTACGTAATTATAATAAATATATGTTAAAAACATTTTTTAAATAAAAAAAAAGGATAAATTAATTATCCATATAATTTATAAGTTTAGGAACAATCTGTTTCTTACGAGAAACTAAACCTTCAAAGAAATGACCTTGTTTTAAATCACTAACGCCAAATGAATTTTCAAAAATTTCCTTAGCTTTATCATTAAAGAAAATATAAGAACCATTTCTTAAAATATCAGTAACAAATAAAGCAACTGCTGTATATCCTTCACTAGCCTCTTCATTCAATTCACTAATAAATTCATCTTGTTTATTCATAATCTCATCAGTACTCATAGTAGAAACCTGACCAATTCCAACTTTCTGATTATCCACAGTAAAGTTTTTAAAATCACCGTGAATAATTTCTGAAATGCTCTTGCCCTTCATAGAAGAACCAGCCTTAAACATCTCCATACCATACTCTCTAAAGTTTACTCCTGCAATATTTGCTAAATCCTCTAAAGCCTCTCTATCAATCTTTGTCGTAGTTGGAGAAGTTAAAAGAAGAGTATCAGAAATAATACCAGACATCATTAATCCTGCATATTTTTTAGGAATTTTAATATTATGCTCTTTAAACATTAAATATAAAATAGTATCCGTACAGCCTAGTGGCATATTTCTAAAATTAATTGGGACATTAGTACCAATATTACCAATTTTGTGATGATCAACAATTTCAATAATCTCAGCTTCATCCAATCCAATAACACTTTGCTCTTTTTCATTGTGATCCACTAAAATTACTTGTTTAGGATGCCTGCTGTAAGCCATACTAATTCTAAACACACCTAAACACTTACCATCATTATCCACAACTGGATAATTGCTGTATTTCTTTTTGTTAGCTAAATCTAAAACCTCACTCAAAGCGTCATTTTCATTAATATAAACAATATCTTTAGACTTCATTTTTTCTTTAATATAATTGCTTAAAACAACCAAATTAGCAGTCGTTAAACCATCATATTTTGTACTAATAACATCAACATGATTCTTCTTCGCAAGCTCTAAATGCTCCTTCTTCATTTTAACACCATTAGTTAAAATAATAATTGAAGCAGAATTTTCTAAAGCATATTCAATAATCGCATGTCTGTCACCAGTAATCAAAACACTCTCTTTATCAATCTTAATATTCTCTTTAAAAGTTGTACTCCTGTAACTAGGCGAAATAATATTACCGCGAATTTCCTTATCAAATCTAAGAATTTCCTTACCATTTAAAGCCTCAAGTAAATTGTCATATGAAGTATTAATCTTTCTTAAATCATTGTTAAGTAAATTGCTCGCAACATCCTTCATAGAAACTGCACCTTCATATTTTCCGTCACTATCAATAACCGGAATAGTTCCGATGCCCGTCTCATTCATATACTTGTAACCCTTAAACACAGAATCATTTTCTCTTAAAAAACAATCCTTAGTATAATCAACATCCTTAACCTGAAGACGTACATCATTTAAATACTTAGGTCTAGAAAAATTAAAATAATTTAAAACAAACTCCGTTTCATTATTAATATCTCCTAAAACTCTTGGCTCACTATCTAATCCTAATTGATTTTTTAAATACGAAAGCACTAAAGCTGAAGTAACACTGTCCGTATCAGGCTTTTGATGTCCAAAAACTAAAATTTTACTCAAGTAAATCTCCTCCTTCACAACGTAAATTATATCATTTTTTTCATTGTATTTAAAGTATAAATCATATATTTAAGTACATACTAACACCTAGAAAGAGGGGAAAAAATGAAATTAGCTGGAATAGTCAGAAGAATAGATGAACTCGGAAGAATAGTAATTCCCAAAGAAATAAGAAAAACACTCCATATAAAAAATGGTGAAAACTTAGAAATATTCGTTCAAAATGAAACCATAATCATAAAAAAATACTCTGAACTTGGAAATCTTAAAGAACTAAGCGATACCTTAACCAAAACCGTAAATCAAATATTAAAAGATAATATTCTCATAACAGATACCGATAAATTCATAAGTATTGAAGGAAACCTTAAAACAAAATATTTAAATAAAGAAATAAGTGAAATAATTTTAAAATACATAAATGAAAGAAATCTAGTAACTTTAAAAAATCAAACCATAAACCTTACAAAAGAAAATAAAGAAACCGGAAACATCATAATATCCCCCATTAACTCAAATGGCGATGCCATCGGTAGCATAATCTTTATAACAAACAAAATAATAACCGAAAAAACCTTAAACACCATCAATCTAATAACTACAATTTTAACAAAATATATTGAATAGAAAAATAAATCATGCTATAATAAAACCATTAAATGCGCTGAAAGAAAGAAAAGTAGGTAACTTTATAGAGAGTTTATGTAAGGTGGAAATAAACAAGGTAACTACTCTAAATGGCTCTGAAGCAGTTTAGTCGATATGTAGGCTAAAACGGTAAACACCGTTATATGTTAAAAAGGTAAGCAAAAGCTTATAAACTAAGGTGGTACCACGTCAAAAAACGTCCTTAGATTTATAAGCTTTTTATATTATCAAAAGGAGTGAAACAATGCGAAAATTTGAAAAAATATCTTTCAAACAATTTCAAAAAGATACAAACCTAACTGAAAAAGAATATAATGAAATAATAATTCCTAAAAGAGCAACTCAAAATAGTGCTGGATATGACTTTCATGTATTAGAAAAAATAACCTTAAAACCAAATGAAATAAAAAAAATACCAACCGCCATCAAAGCAAAAATGCAACAAAACGAAGTATTAATGATATTCATAAGAAGTAGCTTAGGATTTAAATATAATCTAAGACTTTGTAATGGCACCGGTATAATTGATAGTGATTATTATAATAATCAAGATAACGAAGGACATATCTTTATCAAAATTTGGAACGAAGGAACAGAAACTCTAACCTTAAATAAGGGCGATAGATTTGCTCAAGGAATATTTTTAAACTATCTAAAAACAGAAGATGAACAAGAAATAATAAACACAAGAAAAGGTGGACTAGGTAGTACAAATAAAGGAGGAATAAAAAAATGAAACCAAAATTTTATATAACAACATCAATTTTCTATGCATCATCAAAACCCCATATTGGAAATACATATGAAGGAATATTAACAGATGCAATTGCAAGATATAAAAGAATAATGGGATATGATGTAATATTCATAACAGGCACCGACGAGCACGGCGAAAAAGTCCAAAATAAAGCCAAAGAAGCCGGTAAAAGCCCACAAGAATACGTCGACGAAATATCCCTAGAAGTAAGAAAAATAGATGACATCATGAACATCAGCTATGATAAATTCGTAAGAACAACTAATCCCCACCATAAAGAAATAGTCGCTAAAATATTTAAAAAATTATATGATCAAGGAGATATATATAAAGGTAAATATGAAGGCTTATACTGCACACCTTGTGAATCATTCTTCACTGAAAAAGAACTAATAGATGGTAAATGCCCAGACTGTGGTAGAGAAGTTCATAAAACAAGCGAAGAAGCATATTTTCTAAACTTAAGAAAATATAATAAATGGTTAGAAGAATATATTGAATCACATCCTGACTTTATCAAACCAGAAAGCCGAAAAAACGAAATCGTCAGTAACTTCATAAAACAAGGTGTTGAAGATTTATGCATCTCAAGAACATCATTTGATTGGGGGGTAAAAGTCCCATTTGATGAAAAACACGTCATCTACGTATGGTTAGATGCTTTAACAAACTATATAACCTTTATTGGATATGATCCAGAAAATAAAAGTGAAGAATTCAAAAAATATTGGCCAGCCGATATTCATATAATAGGAAAAGACATCTTAAGATTTCATACAATCTACTGGCCAGTAATATTAAAAGCCCTAGATCTTCCAATGCCAAAATGTATCTTTGGTCATCCTTGGATATTAGCATCAAATAGCGATAAAATGAGTAAATCAAAAGGTAACGTCCTATATGCTGATAACCTTGCCCATCTTTTTGGTACCGATGCTATTAGATATTATTGTCTTCACGAAATACCATATGGCCATGATGGTAATATCAGCTATGACCTAATTATCGATAGAATAAACTCAGACCTTGCAAACACATTAGGAAATCTTGTAAATAGAACAGTAAGTATGACTCATAAATACTTTGATGGCCAAGTCTATAAACCAAATGCTTTCGAAGAAATAGATAAAGAATTAATTGAAAACGCTAAAAATCTGGGTAATAAAATTGAAGAAAAAATGAAAGATTTAAAAGTAGCCGATGCTATCGAAGAAATAATTGAACTAGCTAGAAAAAGTAATAAATATATCGATGAAACTACACCATGGATTTTAGCAAAAGACGAAACAAAACAGGAAAGACTAAAAACAGTTCTTTATAACCTGCTTGAGACCATCAGAATATCAGCCGTATATTTAGCTGCCTTTTTGCCAGAAACATCAGATAAAATCTTCAAACAATTAAATACTCAAAATAAAGATATAAACCAAACTAAAACCTTTGATGGTATGGATCCAGGTATCGTATTAAATAAACCAGAAATCCTATTTGCAAGAATCGATAAAGAAAAATTCTATGAAAATTTAAATCATTAGCGTAAATTGTTGTAAATTGTCATTTAATTTTCAAATAAATTACTTGCTTATATAATATTCATTGTGTTATCCTTAAAGAGGACGAATAACATAGAGAGGGAAAACAATGAACAAACATATTAATGGAATTGGTGTGATGTTTGTTTTAATAATAATTTACTTGACCATAAGTATTATAAATAAATTTAACTATCTAGACCTCGCCTATTTATTATTTATAATCGGTTGCTTCATTAGATTTATCTATATCAAGAAATTTGATCATAAAGACCTTTAATTAGGTCTTTTTTGTGTGAATTTAACAAAAATAAAAATAATGCTATAATAAGCCTCACAAAAAAAGGGGAGAAATTATAATGAATATAAAAAACATGAATTATTATGAAATATTAGGGGTTACTTTAAATGCGAATGCCAATGAAATTAGAAAAGCCTATTTAGAATTAATAAAAAAATATCATCCAGATGTCTATAAAGAAGCTGATAGCGAATAAATAATTAAAGCAATTAATGTAGCATACGACACACTTATTAATCCAGTAACAAAAAAAAATATGATAGAAAAATAAATAATGATATTTCATCATCTAATTCACAAAATTATGAATCAGTATTAAAAATTAATCGATATCTTAATGAATATATTGATTTATACAATAATCTTAATATTATTATTGACAAAATCAATAATGGAAATATAAACGCAGTTGATTTATTAGATGATTGGTTAATTGAAGCCTATAAATTAGCTAATAAAGTAACTAACACAATAAAAAACAATTACGAAGCTTATTCAACATTGTATGATATTGATAATATGCTAAAAGATAAGATAGAAATAGCTGAATATTATAAAACCAGCAATAAACAAATACTGAATGGTTGTATTGATAGTGGACAATATGTTTTAGATAGATTAATTAGAATAAAGGAAATAATTATTAAATATCCACAAAACAAAAAAACAATAATGCTTGGTAACTATGCTAAAGAATTATTAGAAAATTATATTGGAGAAGTTGAATTTGCTTCAAACGAAGGTTTTGATTATATTAATTTGCCATTTATATCTGAATATATAAATAACATGAAATTAATTCAATCAAATTGTGAAACGATGTTAATAGAAAATTATCAAAATATTTTGGATCAAAAAGAACAATTACAAAATAAATATAACATTAAATTTGAAAAGGGTGATTTAGACTTCTTAATATATTTTTCCGTAGTACCATTTATAGGAGTAATAACTAATACCTTATTAAACAGACAATTTTTTAAAATAGAGTACTTTTTAGCAATAATTATTCCACTTAATTTCAAAATTTTCAAAAAAATCTATAATAAGATAAAATATCGAGAAGAAGAAAAAGAAAATCAAAATAAAATAAAAAAATTAGATAGGTTTATCGATGCATATGATAAAAAAAGGTCAATTTAAAATGTTTTAAGACCTTTTTTTTCATAAAAATGCTATAATAAAAAAGGTGATAAATATGTTAATAGATACCCACTGCCATATAAGTAATGAAGATTATAATAATAAAGAAGAAATCATAAAAAATATGGAAGATAATATAATGATAGTAAGTACTGCTAGTCCAAAAGATATAAATGAAGTAATTGAATTATGTGAAACTCATAAAAATATCTATGGTACTATTGGTATCCACCCAGAATTTGCTGATACCTATAAAAACGAAGATTTAAAAAAAATCGAAAAATACTTAAATCATCCTAAAATAGTTGGTATTGGCGAAATAGGACTAGACTATCACTACACAAAACAAAATAAAGAAAAACAAAAAGAACTATTCATAAAACAAATAAATCTCGCAAATAAATATCAAAAAACAATAGTCATTCATTGTAGAGACGCCATTGAAGATACATATAATATAATAGAAAAATATAAAAATAAAAATATCAAATGTAATATGCATTGTTTTAGTGGTAGTCTAGAAATGGCAGAAAGATTTGTGAAATTAGGTGTAAAACTAGGTATAGGAGGTGTCTTAACCTTTAAAAATGAAAAAAAACTAAAAGAAATAGTTTCTACCTTAGATATTCATAACTTTATCTTAGAAACCGATAGTCCATATCTCACGCCAGAGCCATTAAGAGGCAAAAAAAACGAACCACAAAACATTAAATATATCGCTGCCAAAATATCCCAATTAAAGGGTATAGACTACGCAAAAACCCTTGAAATTACAACGCAAACAGCCATTGGACAGTTTGACTTAAAAATATAAATATGGTATACTTTAAATGGTTTCAATTTTGAAATATGAGGTGAAATATGAAAAAATATCACCTGAGATATTTGGTATTAGGACTCTTAATAACCATTATAACAATCTCAGGAATAATAACATCTGGTAACCTTTTTTCAGAAACGAAATTTGAAGTAAAAAATTTAAACCAGACAAAAAATTCTGTGGCTATAACAAAAGTCATAGAATATGATACAGTCAAAACCTATAACAAAAAACTTCCTACCGGTGTAACTGTTACAAAACGAAAGGGGCAAAATGGACTCGCCTACATTGATGAAAATAATAATACTCAAATAATTGAAAGTCCAAAAAATGCAGAAATCGAAATTGGAACTGGTGACAAAGCCGAATATGTAGGAAAAATGACAGGTTATGGTGCTGACTGCATAGGATGTTCCGGAGAAGGAATCTTAGCTTGTAAAACCAAAAATGGAACATATCATAGTCTAACTAAGGATGGTATGACCTATAACGATGACGAATTTGGTGAAATTAGAATAATAGCTGCTGCTTTAGATAAATTTCCTTGTGGAACCATTATCAAAGTAGATAATCCAAACCTTGGAACATTTAACGCTATTGTTTTAGATACTGGTGGAGCCATGCAAAATGCTTGGAAAAATGGCATAGTGCACATGGATCTAGCATATATAACTGAAAATGATAATTCGTTATATTTATCCACAAGCTCTAACGTAAAATATAGCGTTCAAAGATGGGGTTTTTAAACCTCATTTTTTTCTTAATATTTTCTTAAAATATCTTAATAAATAATTAAAAAGTTTTATAATTATAAAAATTTAAATTAATATTGCTTTAGAGGCGATATTATGAAAAAAATTTTAACTCTATTTGTTGGTATTTTACTTATATATTTAGTTTACTGTCTTCAAAAACCATATGTCTATTCATCAGTAGACCCTATAAGCGAAATTAATCCCTTAATTTTAGTTAATAGCGAAAATGCCTTTCCAGATAACATTAACTTAAATTTAATTTCTTTTGATAACTATCAAGTAGCCGACACAATATATAATGATTTAGTAGAAATGTATAATGCTGCTTTAAATGATAACATAACCTTAAAAATAAATAATGCCTATCGTTCAAAAAATGAGCAAGCCCAAATTTTTAAAAATAAAATGAAAACTTATCAAAACGAAGGATACCCAAAAGAAAAAGCCTATGAAAAAACAAAATTAACCGTTCAAGTCCCAGGTTATTCTGAACATGAAACAGGGCTAGCTATTGACTTTAGTAACGAAGGACATTATGATGAAAATGAAAAAATGTGGAAGTGGCTAAAAAATAATGCCCATAAATATGGTTTTATCTTAAGATATCCAGATGATAAATATGAAATAACTAAAATAGATTATGAACCATGGCACTACCGTTATGTTGGAAAAAAAGCCGCTAAAGAAATAACTTATAAAAATTTAACTTTAGAAGAATACTTAGGAGGAAATGTATGAACATACTAGTTGTCGATGATGAAATAGAAATTGCCGATTTAATTGAACTATATTTAAAAAACGAAGGATATAATGTCTATAAAACATATAGTAGTAAAAAAGCCTTAAAAATAATAAAACAAAGAAAAATAGACCTAGCTATTTTAGACATTATGATGCCAGATATTGATGGATTTACCTTGTGTCAAATCATAAGAAAAAAATATAACTTTCCTATAATCATGGTAACTGCTAAAATTACTGATGCTGATAAAATAAAAGGATTAAACATTGGAGCCGATGACTATATAACTAAACCATTCATGCCACTAGAACTCATAGCTAGAGTTAAAGCCCAACTAAGAAGATATATAAGCTATAATCAAAATAAAAATAAAATAATTGCTATTAAAGATTTAGTTTTAGATAAAGATAAACATGAATGTTTAAAAAATAGTCAAAAAATATCATTAACCCCAACTGAATTTTCTATACTCTATTTATTAGCTGAAAACGCAAATAAAGTAGTAACAACAGAAAAACTTTTTGAAGAAGTTTGGCAAGAACCATATATAACCTCTAGTAGTGCCACTTTAATGGTTCATATACGTCATCTAAGAGAAAAACTAGGCGAAAATGATAAAATAAAATACATAAATACAATATGGGGAGTAGGTTATCAAATTGAAAAATAAATATGGAAAAGAATTAACCTTTAAATTTCTAAAAAAACTTTTTAAAGTAACTTTTTTATATACAATTTGTTTTATCATTTTTTATATAGCAGGATACCATGTATGTTCAATGGTAACATGGTATGCAGAAGACCCATTATATATCATATTGACAAACATCTTTTATCAAGGATTTTTCTTACTTATCATCTGGTTTATAGGTTTTATTATAATATTTACAATAACACTAATGAAATCTCTATCCTATATTGACGCTCTAGTTACAGAAAGTAGAAAACTAATTACCAAAACAAATGAAAAAATAAAACTTCCAGAAGAATTAAAAGAAGCAGAAACCACTATGAATCAAATAAAAAAAGAAGCTTTATTTAACGAACGCCTAGCTAAAGAAAATGACCAAAAGAAAAACGATTTAATAGTCTATCTCGCCCATGATTTAAAAACTCCCCTAACCTCTATAATTGGTTATCTTTCACTTTTAGATGAAGAAAAAAACTTAAGTAATAAACAGAAAAACAAATTCATAAAAATAGCTTTAGAAAAATCAAATAAACTAGAAAACCTCATTAACGAATTATTTGAAATAACTAAATATAATTCCGAAACCTTAACTATAAAAAAAGAAAAATTAAATTTAACTCTATTAATTAATCAAGTAATAGATGAATTTTACCCTATTTTAAAAGATCAAACCAAAGAAATTCACTTTTCCACAGAAAAAGATATTTTCATAGAAGCAGATTCTATTAAAATGGCAAGAGTTTTTAATAATTTAATAAAAAATGCAATAAGCTATAGTTATGAAAATAGTCCAATCACTATTAACATAAAAGAAAATAAAAATCTAATTATAACCATATCTAATAAAAGCAAAACCTTAACTAAAGAACAGTTAGATAAATTATTTGATAAATTTTATCGGGTTGATTACTCTAGAAATACTAAATTAGGTGGTACCGGTCTAGGGCTTGCCATCGCTAAAGAAATAATCAAATTACATAATGGCACTATAACCGTAAAAAGTGAAAATGAAGAAACCACTTTTACTATAACTTTACCTAAAAACTAGCTAACCCTAGTTTTTTTTAGTATAATGAGGTAGGTGATTTATATGGAATATTCTCCTAAAAAAATAAAAAATGAACTAAATAAAGAAAACTTTAACTTTAAAAAGAAATTTGGTCAAAACTTCATTGTGGATAAAAACATTATCCACAGTATAATAAAAAAATCAAATATTGATAAAGATACTTTAGTAATTGAAATAGGACCAGGTGCTGGTTCACTAACAGCACAATTAGATAAAGTATCTGGTCATGTAATAGCCTATGAAATAGATAAAACTCTAAAACCAATTTTAGAAAAACAAAACCTAAATAATACAACAATCATTTACGAAGATTTTTTAAAAAGAAATATTTCAGAAGATTTAAAAAATTATAACTATTCAAAAACCTATGTAGTAGCTAATCTCCCCTACTATATAACAACTCCTATAATAATCAAATTAATTGAAGATAAATTAAATATCGATAAAATTGTCGTCATGGTTCAAAAAGAAGTTGGTAATAGATTCAAAGCCAAACCAAATACTAAAGAATATAATTCTCTATCGATATTTCTAAACTACTACTTTACTGTGGAAAAAATATTAGATGTGAGTAAAAATGTCTTCATACCAAAACCAAATGTCGATAGTATAGTTGTATCCTTCACAAAAAAAGAAAATAAAATAAAACTTAAAAATGAACAAATTTTTTTCAAACTAGTAAGAGATTCATTTAAACAAAAAAGAAAAACATTAAAAAATAATTTAAAAGGATATAATTTAGAAAAAATAGAAAATATTTTAAAAAAACATAATCTAGATTTAACCGTAAGAGCTGAAGCTATTTCAATCGAAATATTTGCGGAAATAGCCAATGAACTATATAATAAAACAAAAAGATAATTTATATAAAAAACATCATAATAATATTTATATGCATCAAAATAATAAATATAATCCATTTTTAGTCGCCAAATATCAACTCAAACAATTATCCATTTATCTATATTTAATATACTTAAATTACCTATCACTATATATTTTTAAAATAATTGTTGGCTATATAGTTAAAAAATTCTATTCGCTAAATGCCCTTAAAATAGATAATGAATTTTAATAAATGCTGCCATAACTTGGTAGTTTTTTCTTTTATTTTATAAATAAAAATGTTACAATATATCCCAAAGGAGACAAAAACATGATTAATAAAAAATGGGATGAATTATTAAAAGATGAATTTAGAAAACCTTACTTTAAACAGTTAGGCATTTTTGTCAAAAACGAATATGGAAAAAAAATAGTCTATCCAGAATATAAAAATATTTTTAACGCCCTAAGATATACCGATTATGATGAAGTAAAAGTCGTTATTTTAGGACAAGATCCTTATCATGGACCAAAAGAAGCCCATGGACTATCGTTTTCCGTCGAAGCAGGTGTCAAAAGACCACCATCACTTGATAACATTTTCAAAGAATTAAAAAATGACCTTGGTGTTGAAAGAAAAAATAATAATCTAACCGATTGGGCAAAACAAGGCGTTTTCCTGCTTAACTCCATCATGACAGTTGTCAAAGATACTCCCCTATCGCATAAAGATAAAGGATGGGAAACATTTACCGATAATCTAATTAAACTTTTAAACCAAAGAGAAAAACCAATTGTCTTTATCCTTTGGGGTAGTTATGCTAGAAGTAAAAAGACCTTAATTACAAATAAAAATCATTATATAGTTGAAAGTCCTCATCCTTCTCCCCTTTCCGCCCACCGTGGTTTCTTTGGTAGTAAACCATTTTCAAAAACAAATAACTTTTTAGTCTCTCATGGTATAACTCCTATCAAATGGGGTGATGAAGATGAATGATATTTTAAATAAACTTGAAAATCTTCCAAATAACATCAAAATAGTAGCTGCTGTATCAGGTGGCCCAGATTCTATGGCTTTATTAAATCTTCTAAATCAAATAAAAAATAAAAAAAACATCCAAGTAATTTGTGCCCATGTTAATCATAAATTAAGAAAAGAAAGTAAAGAAGAAGCTAAAATGGTTCAAAATTACTGTCAAAAAAATAATCTAATCTTTGAATACATAGAAATAAATAACTATCAAGGAAATACTGAAGAATTTGCCAGAAAAAAGCGTTATGAATTTTTTGAAAATTTAATAAAAAAATATAGCGCTAGCTATCTTCTAACCGCCCATCATGGAGATGATTTAACCGAAACTATAATCATGCGCTTAATACGCGGCGCATCATTTAAAGGTTATGCTGGTTTTAAAGAACTAAACGATATGAATAACTATAAAATTTATCGCCCACTAATAAATAAAACAAAAGATGAAATTTTAAATTATGTCCAAGAAAACAAAATACCTTATGTAATCGATAAAACTAACAATAGTAGTGCCTATACTAGAAACCGAATCCGTAAATATATCTTACCAAAACTAAAACAAGAAAATAAAAACGTTCACTTAAAATTTTTAGAATTTAGTGAATCTATAAATGAAATAGAAACATATCTAGAAACACAAATAAAAACCCTTTTGCCTATTATATATAAAAACAATAAAATAAATATTAAACACTTTTTAAATCAAGAAAATATAATTCAAAAAAAATTAATCCACCATATTTTACAAGAAAATTATAAAAATAATATTAATAAAATAAATGATAAACATGTTAGTAAAATTTTATCCACAGTAAAAAATAAATTACCAAACAAAAAAATCAATTTACCAGATAATAAAATATTCATAAAATCATATAATAATGCTTGGATAGAAGAAAAATCACAAACCAAAGCATATGATTATACTTTAAATAAAAAAATAACCCTACCAAACCAAGATGTAATTGAAATCATTGAAACCACCAATGACACTTCAAATTATGTCACTAAAATAAACTCCAAAGAAATAAAAATGCCCCTTCACGTAAGAACTAGAAAAAAAGGAGACACCTTAATACTAAAAGGATTAAATAAACATAAAAAACTAAAAGATATTTTCATAAATGAAAAAATACCATTAAATGAAAGAAATTTGTGGCCTGTATTAACCGATAATGAAGAAAAAATTATCTGGCTTCCTGGCCTAAAAAAAACTAAATTTGATAGAGAAAATACTAAAAACTATGATATAATAATTAGGTACAAAAAGAAAGGAAGTTTGTAATGAATAAAAAAGTTGTTAAAAGAGGACTATTTCCTTATATATTTCTAGCAGTTTTCTTATTTTGTATGTATGCCTTAGTCGGTACTATGAATACAAAAGTAAATGAACTTACCTATGGCGAGTTCATGGATGCTGTCAAAGAAAAAGAAGTTAAAGAAATAAATATCGTTCCAAATAGTCAAAGCAGTGTTTATATAATAAGAGGAACACTAAAAGACTATGCCAGCAACGAATCATTTACCTTTAATATGCCTCTAACTAATGAGACCATGGTAAAATTACTAGAAGCTGAAGATAAAGCTGGATTTAAATTAACAACATCAACTGATCCAAGTTCTTCACCATTTTTAATCTTTTTAGTAAACATATTACCAACCCTTATAATAATCGGTGTAGCATTCTACTTCATCACAAAACAAATGGGTAGCGGTAGTAAATCTATGGACTTTGGTCGCTCAAAAGCTAGATTAAGCGGAGGCGAAACAAAAGTAACCTTTAAAGACGTTGCCGGACTAGAAGAAGAAAAAGAAGAAATGTCAGAACTAATTGATTTCTTGAAAAACCCTAAAAAATTTCAAAAAATGGGTGCTAGAATTCCTAAAGGTGTCCTATTAGTAGGCCCTCCAGGAACTGGTAAAACATTACTTGCAAAAGCTGTAGCCGGTGAAGCAAATGTACCATTTTATTTTATAAGTGGTTCTGAATTTGTCGAACTATTCGTCGGAGTAGGAGCTTCTAGAGTTAGGGATATGTTTAAACAAGCTAAACAAAGTGCTCCTTGTCTAGTATTTATTGATGAAATAGATGCTGTTGGTCGTCAAAGAGGTGCCGGTCTAGGTGGCGGTCATGACGAAAGAGAACAAACCCTTAACCAATTATTAACTGAAATGGATGGTTTTGGTGCTAATGAAGGAATAATCATAATTGCTGCCACAAACCGCCCAGATGTCTTAGACCCTGCATTACTTAGACCAGGACGTTTCGATAGACAAGTAACCGTCAATTATCCAGATGCAAAAGGAAGAGAAGAAATCTTAGCTGTTCATGCTAAAGGAAAAACCTTTGCTCCTAATGTAACTTTAAAAAATATTGCTAAAAGAACAGTTGGCTTTAGTGGCGCTGATTTAGAAAATTTACTTAATGAAGCCGCACTACTTACTGTAAGACGTAATAAAAATGCCATAACAATGGCTGAAATTGATGAAGCTCATGATAGAGTATTAATGGGTCCAGCTAAAAAAAGTCATAAATATACTGAAAAAGAAAAACGTACTGTTGCTTATCACGAAGCCGGTCATGCTGTAGTTGGTATCAAATTAGATGGTGCTAATGACGTTCAAAAAATAACCATTATTCCAAGAGGAAGAGCCGGTGGATATAATTTAATGCTTCCAAAAGAAGAAACTTACTTAAGAACAAAAAAAGAATTATTAGATTCTATCAGTGGCTTCCTAGCCGGAAGAGTTGCCGAAGAAACTATGTTTAATGAAGTAACCACCGGTGCTCAAAACGATTTTGAACAAGCTACAAAAATCGCAAGAGCTATGGTCACTGAATATGGTATGAGTGATTTAGGACCAATCCAATTTGAAGAACAACAATCAAGTGTTTTCTTAGGTAGAGATTATAATAAAGCTCAAAACTTTTCACATGAAGTTGCCAAACAAATCGATGAAGAAGTTAGAAAAATAATCACTACACAGTATGAAGTGACTAAAAAAATAGTCAAAGAAAACTTAGACTTACTAAAATTAATAGCTGAAACATTATTAGAATATGAAACAATTACAAAAGAACAAATTGATTATTTAGTTAAAAATGGCAAAATGCCAGAAGAAGATATCAAAGCCCATGAAGAATTTGAAAAATCTGTAAAAGAAGAAAAACAAAAAGAAACAGAAAAAAATATTAAAGTAGCAAGCCTAGAAGACTTAACCTTAGAGGATTTAAAAGATATCGCTAAAGAAGAAGGTATAAAAGACTACTATAAACTAAATAAAAAAGAATTACTCGATAAATTAAAAGAAAAGCAAGACAAATAGTCTTGTTTTTTGATACAATATAAAAGGTGATAAAATGTATGATGTTATAATAGTAGGCGCAGGGCCTGCTGGACTATTTACAGCCTATGAACTAATTCAAAATAATCAAAACCTAAAAATATTACTATTAGATGAAGGAAGATTTGCCAAAACAAGAAAATGCCCCATGAAAAAAACCGGCAAATGTATCAACTGTAACCCATGTAATATCCTATCAGGTTATGGAGGAGCGGGTACATTCTCAGATGGCAAACTAAACTTCATTCCAAAACTCGGTAAAAGTGATTTGTTCAAATATATGGATGAAGAAACCGCTAATAAACTAATAGACGACTGTGAACAAATATTTAATAAATTTGGGATGGATAGCAAAATATACCCTTCTAATTTAGATGAAGCTGCTAAAATAAAAAGCAAAGTAGCTAAAGTTGGTGCAAGATTACTTTTAATCAAACAAAAACATCTAGGAAGCGATAAACTACCAACCTATATTGATAACTTCACTAAATATTTAAAAGAAAAAGGTGTAGAACTACTAGATAGTGCTAAAGTAACAGACGTTAAAAGCTTAGAAAAAAATAAACATGAAATAACCATTAAAACAAAAAATAAAGAAATCAAATATCAGGCCAAAAAGGTCGTAATTGCTCCAGGAAGAACGGGCGCTAAATGGGTTCAAGAACTAGCTGATAAATATAAAATACCATATCTTTCACAAAGTATAGAAATCGGTGTTAGAGTAGAAGTTCGAAAAGAAATATTAGAAAAATTGTGCCAAGTTATCTATGACCCAACTATATTCATTAAAACAGATACTTATAACGATGAAATCAGAACATTCTGTACCAATCCTGGTGGATTTGTAGCAAAAGAAAATTATTACGGTTATATATGTGTAAATGGGCATGCCCTAAAAGATGTAAAATCAAATAATAGTAATTTTGCATTTATCTCTAAAGTAAATCTAACAGAACCTGTAACTAACACAAGAGAATATGGCGAAAGCATCGCCCATATTGCCAATGTTTTAGGAGATGGTAAACCAATCATCCAAACACTCAAAGACCTAAAACAAGGCCGCCGTAGTAATTGGCATCGAATTAATAAAGGATTTATTACCCCTACCCTAAAAGATTGTGTAGCAGGTGACCTAGCCTTAATCTTACCATACCGTATCATTACAAATATTATCGAAGGTTTAGATAAACTAAACGAAATAATACCTGGTGTTAATAATGGTGAAACCTTACTATATGGTCCAGAAATAAAATTTTTTAGTAATGAAATTAGTACTGATAATAATTTTAAATTAGAAAAATATGATGTATATTTTATAGGCGATGGTGCTGGTAAAGCTGGTAACATAGTAACCGCCGCTGCAACTGGACTTGTAGCTGCTAGAGATATATTAAAAAGTAAGAACTAAAAAAATTCTTACTTTTTTAAATGTAATTTACATCAATATTATGTTTTACAATATGTCTCTTTCCATCAATATAACCTAATCCAACGCCCACAACGGGAACAAATCCATCTGGCAAATTAAGTTTATTTAAAACATCACTGTTTTTAATTAAACCAATAACCAAATTTAAATAAATAGAACCAAGACCTAAAGCTGTTGCCGAAAAAAGCATATTCATAGCCACACACGCACTATTTTCTTTGTCTAATCCGTGTCCGTCATCACGAGCTGAAATAATAACTAATGTTGGTGCATCATAAAATGCACTTCTATCTGAAAGATTCTTTATTTCATTTAATAAACTTTTGTCTTGAATAACTGTAATATGCATATCATCATATTTTCCTCTGCCAACCGGTGCTTGCATTCCAGCTTTTAAAATTTTATCTAAATCTAAAGAATCAATTTGTTTTTCTAAAAATTTTCTATTAGAAAAACGCTTTTCAATTACATCAAAACAATCCATATTATCCCTCCTATAAATATTTTATAACTAAATAAAAGTTTATACAAGAAAAAATATGTTATAATAATATAAGAAAATAAAAGGGATGATATAATGCGAGAATATTTAGAAAATTATACAAAAGAAATTGATAAAAAAATCAAAACTAAAAAAATAACTGAGCAAGATATTGAAAATCATTTAATAAAAATAAATTTTTTTCAGCACGAACGTCTTATACACCTTTTAGTAACCTTATTTTATGGCCTTTTTCTATTTTTATCAGTAATAATAGCCTTTAAAACTTGGGTTTTTACCATAATACTATATATAATTTTAATAATTTTGCTTTTCTATGTAAGACATTACTTCTTCTTAGAAAATCACGTTCAATATTTGTATAAACAATATGATAAAATGAAAAAAATTATTACTCAAAACACCAAATAAAATAAGGTGTTTTTATAATATATCTATATTTACCATAGATTTATTTTACCCAATGTGTTAAAATGTATATAGCTATAAATGTAGAAACTGGTGGTATAAATGGGAAAAATAATAGCACTTGTCAATCAAAAAGGTGGCGTTGGTAAAACAACATCAAGTATCAACTTAGCCGCATCACTTGGATATTTAGGAAAAAGAGCATTATTAATAGATCTAGACCCGCAAGGAAATAGTACAACAGGTCTTGGTATTGACAAAGGAGACATCAAAAAAAGTATATATGATTTATTAATCGGCGAAGCAACATATAAAGAAGTCATCAAAAAAACAAAATTTAAAAATCTCTATGTCATCCCAGCCACAATATCCTTAGCTGGTGCTGATCTAGAATTAGCTGAAAAAAGTCGATTAGACCCTGAATTTTCAAAAAATAGACAGTTAAAAAAAGGTTTAGAAGAAGCTAAAGAAATATTTGACTATATCATAATTGATTGTCCACCATCTTTAGGACTTCTAACAACAAATGCCCTAACTGCCGCAAATTCAGTAATCATTCCTGTTCAGTGTGAATTCTTTGCCTTAGAAGGAATAATGCAACTTCTAAACTCAATCATGTTAGCTCAAAAAACCTTAAATCCAACCTTAGATATCGAAGGTGTTTTATTAACAATGTTAGATAATAGAACCAATCTTGGTCTAGAAGTTGTCCAAGATATCAAAAGCTATTTCAAAGAAAGAGTATATGATACAATAATACCAAGATTAGTCAGATTATCAGAAGCTCCAAGCCATGGTAAACCAATAATCAACTATGACCCAAAAAGCCGTGGTGCAGAAGCTTATATAAACTTAGCTAAAGAGGTGATTATGCGAAATGGAAAATAGACGAGCCCTAGGCAAAGGCCTAGAACAATTATTTGATTTAGATAATTTAAATGTCAATAATGTAAGTGACTTTGAAAAAAATATCTATGAAGATACAAAACATGAAGAAATAGTTGAATTAAATATAAATGATTTAAGACCAAACCCATATCAGCCAAGAACCATATTTGATGAAGAAGCCTTAAATGAACTAGCACAATCAATTAAAGAAAATGGTGTTTTTCAACCAATAATCGTTAAAAAAAGTATCAAAGGCTATGATGTCATTGCTGGTGAAAGAAGACTTAGAGCAAGTAAAATTGCTGGCAAAAAAACCATTCCAGCAATCATAAGACAAATAAGCGATGAAAAAATGGCTGAAATTGCTCTTTTAGAAAATCTTCAAAGAGAAAACTTAAATCCACTAGAAGAAGCCAAAGCCTATAAAAGTTTAATTGATAAACTAAACTTAACTCAAGAACAACTTGCTAAAAAAGTTAGTAAAAGCCGTAGCCATATCACAAATATGCTAGGCCTCCTTCGCTTGCCTGGCGAAGTTCAAGACCTAGTAACTACTGGCAAACTTACCATGGGACATGCTAGAGCTTTAAGCAAACTAGAAGATAAAGAAGAAATAGTTAAACTAGCTGAAAACATCACAGAAAAAGGTTTAACTGTAAGAGATGTTGAACACCAAAGTGAAAATATCTCTAAAAAAATTCAAACAAATAGAAAACCAAAAAATAATGAATTTCAGTATGTTCAAGATATGCTAAGAGATAAATTAGACACAAAAGTAAAAATAAAAGATAAAAAAATCGAAATATCCTTTACAAACATCGCTGATTTAAATAGAATATTAGAAATATTAAATATAAAGGAGTAATTAAATGGAAAAGATATTAACCAAAGAAGTCATTACCACAATATGCATCATTCTTTTTGCTTTACTTTTCTACATGGCTATAAAACAACTTATTAGCCGGGTTTTTCTAAAAAAAGCCAAACATCATTCAAACAAAAAAGCTTTAACCCTATTAACAATTTTAACTAACGTAGTAAAATATATCGTACTAGCCATTGCCCTTCTTATGATTTTAGCAACCTGGGGTGTTGATACAAAAGCTCTAGTCGCTTCATTAGGAGTTGCAGGTGCCGTTGCCGGTTTAGCTATGCAAGATATGATAAAAGATTTTATTGGTGGTGCTGATATATTAACCGAAGATCAATTTAAAGTAGGCGATAATATTGAAATTAATGGCTTTAGAGGTAATGTCATATACTTAGGTATGAAAATAACAAAAATAAGAGCTTACACCGGTGAAGTTAAAATAATAGCTAATCGTAATATAACTAGCGTAACAAATTATAGTATTATGTCTGCCATATGTGCTATAGATATTGGTCTTTCATACGATAATAAAGTTGATCAAATAGAAAAAGTTCTTCAAACCGCTATTGATAATGCTAGTAAAAAAATAAATTATCTAAAAAAGCCAATAACCATATTAGGAATTGAAGAACTTAAAAATGATGCTATCATATTCCGCGTCGAAGCAGAAGTTCCAGCTATGAAAAATTTTGAATTTAATCGTATACTTCTAAAAGAAGTTCTCAAAGAGGCAGAAGCTAATAACCTAACCTTATCTTATAACAAAGTAGATGTTCATAATGTCTGATTATAAATTAGGAAGTATAGTAATTATGAAAAAAGCCCATCCATGTGGCCATAATGAGTGGGAAATAACAAGGTTAGGTGCTGACATTAAAATAAAATGTTTAGGTTGTGGCCGTAGTATCATGCTACCAAGAATAGATTTTAATAAAAAACTCAAAAAAATAATAAAACTTTAAGGAGGAATAAGCCATGAAAAAAAAGAAACAAATACTGCTTGGACCCGTTATAACTATCATTATCTTAACTATACTAGTTATGATTATAAGTGGTATATGTTCCGCCTTAGGTGTTCAAGGTGAAATAACTAAAATAAATAACAATAGCTTAGAAACATCAATGGTTACTGTCAAAAGTGTTTTTTCCGAAGAAGGCTTAAAATACTTTTTCTCATCACCAGTTGATACATTTAAAAACTTTGAACCATTGGTTCTTCTAATAATATCCTTAATGGCCGTATCCATTGGTAAAGCAAGTGGATTATTTAAAGCCCTATTTACTCCACTAAAAAGATTAAAACCAGGCGTAGTTACCTTCTTTACCCTATTTGCTGGTATTATCTCTTCATTTTTAGGTGAATATGGTTTTGTCTTAGTTTTACCATTAACAGCGGTTATATATCAATATCTAGGTCGTAATTCCATGTTAGGTATATTAACTGCCTTTATTGGAGTTAGTATGGGTTATGGAGCTGGACTAGTCTTTAATTACGATGACTATCAATTAGGTCTTTTAACCAAAGCAGCTGCCACCGTTGATGTTGATGAAAACTATATATTCAACGCTTGGTCTAATTCATATGCCATGATAGCTGCTACCATCATATTATCCTTCTTTGGTACACTCATCATTGAAAATATATTAAGACCAAAAGTCAAAGAATCTATAAAAGAAGAAGATGAATTAATTATATCTAAAAAAGGTCTTTTAGCTAGTACTATTGCTTTTCTAGTATTAATGCTAATCTTCATATATACAATTATACCAGGTATGCCAGCTTCTGGTATTCTCCTCGACCAAAGTCAAAATGATTATGTTGCTCAGCTTCTCGGACCAGACGCTCCATTTACTGATGCCTTTGCTTTTGTATTCCTAATTATCATGATGATTTGCTCAGGAATTTATGGTTTTATTTCAAATAATATTAAAAATACCAATGACTTTAGTGTTGGACTATCTAAAGAATTTGATAACTTAGGCTATATGTTCATATTAATGTTCTTTGCCTCATTGCTCGTTAGTATCTTAAATTGGACTAATCTTGGAACAGTTGTAGCTTCATGGTTAATTTCCTTCATGAGCAATCTAGAATTTACGGGCATTCCATTAATTGTAACAATGTTTTTTGCCATAATAATAATGTCTTTCCTAATACCAGATGCTATCACTAAATGGACATTAGCTTCTCCAATATTAGTTCCCCTATTTATGAAAGCAAACATCACCCCAGACTTCACTCAATTTATATTTAAAGCCGCTGATAGTGTTGGTAAAGGAATGACTCCATTTTTCGTCTACTTTATCGTTATGCTTGCCTTCTTAGAAAAATATAACAATAGAGAAAGTAATAAAATAACCGTCTTTGGTACTTTAAATCTGTTAAGACCAACAGCTTTAATATTTGCCGTATTATGGTTTATAATTGTAATAGGTTTCTTCGTTATTGGTCTTCCTTTAGGTCCAACAGCTGCTGCTCCAACTTTATAGTTGGAGTTTTTATATATATTTGATAAAATAATGTTAAGGTGATTAGATGAATAAAAAGAAAATAATAATTATAATTATTGTATTAATAATTGCTATAACCCTATTATTAATATATTTAAATAATCGTATCATTGATGATAACTCTGGCTTTACCTTAAAAGATAACTTAAAAGCAGAAGTATATACTAAAGCAAATATCAAAGACTATATAAAAACAATCGAAGGCAAAATAATTTCACAAGATAAAATAAATACAAATAAAATTGGTAAACAAAATCTTAGTTTTATCTATTTAAATAAAAATAATAAAAAAAGAAGAGGAATCATAACTATTGAAGTTCAAGATACAGAAAAACCATTAGTTTGGATAAGCAATAATTATTCCACAAAAATAGGCCAAGAATTAGATTTAAATAAAAAAATTATCTGCGTAGATAATTACGATAATAAACCAACTTGCCAAATAGAAGGAACCTTTGATATAAATACAAAAGGTACATATAATTTAAAATATATTGCTAAAGATAATAGCAATAATACCTTTGAAAAAGAATTTACTGTAACAGTCTATGAACCAATGCCACAAACAAATTCATCAAAAAATCAGTCTCAAGAGCCATCATACACCGACTTTCAAACAGTTTTAAATAATTATAAAAATGAAAATACAGAAATAGGCATCGATGTTTCAAAATGGCAAGGAGACGTAGATTATACAAAAGTAAAAAATGCCGGAGCATCCTTTGTCATAATAAGAGTAGGCTCTCAAAATGGAACAAATGGAGAATATATTATTGATCCATATTTTAAACAAAATATTGAAAATGCCATAAAAAATGATTTAAAAGTTGGAGTATATTTCTATTCATATGCCCATAGTGAAAAAGAAGCTCAAAAGCAAGCAAACTGGATTATTAATCAAATAAAAGAATATGATATAACCCTTCCGGTTGTCTTTGATTTCGAAAGCTTTAATGCCTTTAATGAAATGGAATTAAGTCTATTTGGACTAAATCAAGTCGCAACAAAATTTATCGAAACTGTTGAAAAAGCTGGCTATCAAGGAGTTTTGTATGGAAGTAAAAATTATTTAAACTCTTTTTGGAAATACCATGACAGATCAGTATGGCTTGCTCATTATAATGACCAAACAGATTATGATGGCAAATACTTCATGTGGCAAATGTGTGACGATGGCAAAATTGATGGTATTAATGGATATGTTGATATAAATGTTCTTTATAAAAAATAGTATTTTCTTGAGAAATTTTTTCAAAAATTTTTACAAATAATAAAAAAATATAGTATAATACTTACTGGTGATTAAAATGAGTTTAACAGCTGGAATAGTTGGCTTACCAAATGTTGGTAAATCAACATTATTTAATGCAATAACAAAACAAAATATTTTAGCAGCTAACTACCCTTTCGCAACTATTGAACCAAATATTGGTATGGTAACCGTCCCTGATGAAAGAGTGACATTTTTAGAAAAACTATATAAACCAAAAAAAACCATCCCAGCCACTTTTGAATTTACCGACATTGCTGGTTTAGTAGAAGGCGCATCCAAAGGCGAAGGATTGGGAAATAAATTTTTATCACATATAAGAGAAGTAGACGCAATATGTGAAGTAGTTAGATGTTTTGAAGATTCTAATGTAACCCATGTCTCTGGTAATGTTGATCCTATTAGAGATGTTGAAGTAATCAATGTTGAACTTGAATTAGCCGACTTAGAAGTAATTGAAAATAGATTAAATAAAATGGGTAAAAAAGCAAGACTTGCAAATGATAAAGAAGCTTTAAAAGAAGCCAATTTGCTAGAAAAATTAAAAGAAAATCTCGAAAAAAATATAAATCCAAGAAATCTAGAATTAACCGAGGAAGAACTTAAAATTTTAAAACCATTTAACTTACTTACCTTAAAGCCAATTATATATGTCGCAAATGTCAATGAAGAAGATTTAACTAAAGAAAATAAATATGTCAAAACTTTAAAAGAATATGCTAAAAAAGAAAATGCTGAAGTAGTTGTAATATGCGCTAAAATAGAAGCTGAACTATCAGAGCTAGATGATCAAGATAAAAATGAATTTTTAAAAGAATTAGGCATCAACGAAAGTGGTCTAGATAAATTAATAAAATCTTCCTATAAACTTCTAGGACTATCAACATATTTAACAGCAGGAGAAGATGAAGTAAGAGCTTGGACCTATAAACAAGGAATGAAAGCTCCAGAGTGTGCTGGCATTATCCATACCGACTTTCAAAAAGGATTTATAAAAGCTGAAATAATGAGCTTTAATGACTTAAAACAATATGGCTCAGAAATAAAAGTCAAAGAAGCAGGAAAATTAAGACTTGAAGGAAAAGACTATATCATGCAAGACGGAGATATTTGTCACTTTAGATTTAACGTTTAAAAACAATTAAAAAAGATATACTAATAAAGGTGATTAGTATGTACTTACTTAATTGTTTTTTTATATACTCATTTTTGGGCTACCTTTTAGAAAGCACATTCAATCTTATAAATGTTCATCAATTTAAAAGCGGTATCCTCTATGGTCCGTGGACTCCAATATATGGAATAGGTGCCATTATAACCATAATCATATCTAAAAAAATATTTCAAAAACTTCATAAAAATAAATTAATAGAAACCATCATAACCTTTATTATATTAACCATAATTTTAACTATAATAGAATTCATAGGTGGTATATTAATAGAAAAATTCTTTTCTATAACCATGTGGAACTATCAAAAATTCAAATTTAATATTGGTAAATATATATCATTAGAAATAGCCTTAATTTGGGGAATAATTAGTATATTTACTATATATTTTATAAAACCATTAATTGATAAACTAGAAAAACATATTCCCAAAACATTAACCATAATTATATCTATAATATTTATAATAGATATAATAGTAACAATAATAAAAATAAAGTAAGCGAAACTTACTTTTTCTTATTCTCTACTTTCATATTAGCAAGTGCATACTCACATGCTTGAATAACAAATGCTGTAAAAGATACATCTTTACCCGCAATAGCTTTTTCAATACGCCTAATTAAATCTAAAGGAAACCTAATAGATTTATTTTCAGTTTCTTTTTTATCGGGTTTTAATTGAAACATGTTTCCTCCTTACTGATAATCATAATGTATACATCAATACAATTTTAATACAAAAAGCAAAAATAAAATACATTACAATTGTAATGCAAATGTATTGCAAAAAATAATAATATATTATATAATGAAAATGATAAAGAAAGTAGAAAGAGGTTAATTATGAAAAATAAAGTAAAAAAAATCTTTAATAATAAAATATTCACATTTATATTAGGAGGAATAGTTTTTAGTTCGATTAGTGTAATAGCAGCAACATATTTTCCAAGTGGAGATGTGACATATGATAATACTGCGAGTGGCTTACAATCAACCAATGTTCAAGGAGCAATAGATGAACTATATAATAGTTGTTCTAAAACTATAACTTCTGATAATTATATATATTTTCTTGTTAACAGTGGTAGCATATACGGCTTAAATTTAGAAAATAATGAATTAAAAGCAGTATTTAATAATTATGGTACAGAAATAGAAGGCTCCAGTATTAAAGATTTTTTTGTAACATCTGACTATATATATTTAATGGTTGACGATAGATGGCAGTCTGTTTATAGATTTAAATTAGAAAATAATGAATTAAAAGCAGTATTTAATAATTATGGTACAGAAATAGAAGGCTCCAGTATTAAAGATTTTTTTGTAACATCTGACTATATATATTTAATGGTTGACGATA
>CALVRS010000076.1 GCA_944358725.1 uncultured Bacilli bacterium | reverse complement strand
ATTTACTTCTATTCATCTCTATATCGATATATATTCTATCATTTATAACGACTAATATATCAACCTTTGTTTGATATTCTTTTTGATTTGTAACTGGTATTTCACTATCAAGAAGATTTATCTTATCATCATTGTTTATATCTAAAGGAATAACTACTTTTAAAAAATCTCTTAAAATATCTAAATTTATTTTAAAAACGCTCTTAAAAGCTCTATCATAGCTTAATGGAATTAAAGATAATTTTTTGTCTAACTTTTGAATATTTTCTTTATTTATTTTCATATTTTATAAAACCTCCTTTATATATAAACATACGACAAAAATTTCTTATTTCCTTTTTTATCCATGAAAAAAATCAAAAAATATTTAATTTTCTGATTTTTTATCTCGCACCTTTACAGCAAGCTGTCTAATTTTGTTAAGTCGATGATATACTCCTGATTTGGTAATTTTATTACCAGTTTCCATACTTATTATCTGACTAAGTTCCAATAAAGAAGCCTCTGGATATTTTACCCTATACTCTGAAACTTCCTTTTCTTTATCATTTAATAAATCATATATATCAGCCTCTTTAAGTAATTCAATGTCCTTTACTTGTTCTAAAGCTGTCTCAATAATCTTATCGACATTTGCTTGTTCACAGTTATTAAGCCTATTTGTCATATTCTTGTGATCTCTATAAATACGAATATCCTCATAATAAAGTACAGCTTTTACCGCACCAATTATCCTCAAAAAATCTCCAATTTTCTCAGCTTCTTTAATATAAACAACATACCTATGCTCACGATGTAAAACTTTACTATTCAAATTAAAATGATTTAAACACTTAGAAATAAACTCTGCATACTCCAAATTATCTAAATTAAACTCCAAATGATATCTTGAAGTCTTTGGATCATTAACACTTGCTCGCATTAAAAACAATCCTTTTAAATAAGCCATAAGTAAAGCATCATCTGCATAAATAAAACTTTCAGGCAAAAATTTTCCTACACCCAAAGTCCTAAGTATATCCATAGTCTTACTTTTAACTTCTAAAGTGTAAAGCATCTTTTTATTATAATTATATCCTCTTTTAATACTAACCTTTGGATAAACATTAAATAAATCTTTAAATAAAGAATAAACCAATCTAGCTACCGCATTATTTTCTGTAATAACTTTTATATCATTTTCATAATCACTATTTTGTACTATTGCCGAAAGCTGTGAAATTTTTTCAGCTTCATTATTATCAAGCTTACTAACTTCATCCTTAACTGTTGCCGTAAAAGACATCAAATCACCTCTAATCTAGCAAATATGAAAGAATATCAATCGCCACTCTAAGCGTATTATGCCTTATCATACCATTTTCAATTGAAATATAATCATTTTCAATAATATCAACCTGAAGATTCTTTAAATTATCATAATCTAAAAGAACTAAATCCTTCTGCTCTGTCGTCTCATAATTTTTAACAATCTCCTTGTCAATAGCACCATTATTTAAAATAACCGCATCAATCTTACGCTTACCCAAATAGCTATTTAAAAGCTTAATATGATCATACGCTGTAAAATTATCTGTCTCACCAGGTTGCGTCATTATATTACAAACATAAATAATTTTTGCCTTACTCTTATCAATTTCCTTCTTTACCTCATCACAAAGCAAATTAGGAATAATACTCGTAAATAAACTGCCCATGCTTAAAACAATCGCATCAGCTTCTCTAATAGCTTTTAAAACATCAGGATTAACCTCAGGTTTTTCCTTGTAGTAAACCTCCTTAATCATATCATCACATTCTGTAATAAAATGTTCGCCTAAAACAACCTTACCACTAGCCATCTTACCAACTAAAGTAACATCATCTTCTGTCAAAGGAATAACTTTACCTTTAAGTTTCAAAAGTGAATTAACAAGCTCAATACCATCAGAAACATTACCTGTAATTGAAGCTGCACCAGTAAGCAATAAATTTCCAAGAGCATGTCCATTTAAATCACTAAAAGTATCAAATCGATAATCAAAAAGTTTTTTAATCTCTTCCTCATTTTCCGATAAACTAATCAAAACCTTTCGAATATCCCCAACAGCAGGAGTATGAAACTCCTCTCTAAGTCTGCCAGTACTACTTCCATCATCACAAACAGACACAATCGCTGAAATATCAAAAGGTAATTTTTTAAATCCACGAAGTAACTGACTCATTCCAGTACCTCCACCTAAAACCGCTACTTTCATATCTATACTCCCTCCTTAATACTAACAGCCGCAATTGCACCATCACTAGCTGCCGTAATAATTTGATAAACATTCTTATATCTTACATCACCTATCGCATAAAGACCATTTAAACTGCTTTCCATTTTATCATCAGTTAAAATATAACCATCTTTCATATCAATATCTAAACCATTTAAAAATCTCAAATCAGGCATACCACCTATCGCCACAAATAAACCATTAACTAAAAGATTTTTTCCGTCGGATAAAGTAATATCTGTCAGCCTATCACTACCATTAAATGAACTAACTTGTACTTTTTTTAAAATTGTAATATTATCTTTATTTTTCACTCTATTTTGTAAAATATGACTTGCCCTAAGCTCCTTACGCACCAAAACATATACATGATTACATATATCAGATAAATATAAAGCCTCCGTTAAAGCACTGTCACCACCACCAACTATGGCCACATCTAAACCTTTATAAAAAGCTCCATCACAAACAGCACAATAACTAATGCCCCTGTTTACTAAAGCCTCCTCACCTAAAACGCCAAGTTTGCGGGCAACTCTCCCAGTTGCCACAATTACATAGTCAGCACTTATTTTATCAGTTGTAAGCTGAACCTCAAACTTATCGTTTTTAACAACCTTTAAAACCTCATCTTTAATAATATTAACCCCTAAATCTTTTATCTGACGAAACATATTTAAAGCTAAATCTCCACCAGCAATACTTGAAAAACCCAAATAATTTTCTATTTTATCTGTCTTAAGCATCTCGCCACCTGGTACATCTTTTTCTATAATATCAACATCAATACCAGCTCTTTTTAAATATAAAGCCGCATTCATCCCAGCCGGTCCAGCTCCAATAATAACACACTTAGTCATCATCTTTCCCTCCTTCGTAACTAACCTTTTTCTTTAAACTATATATAAATACAAAAATACCAACTAAAATCATAATCAAAGATACAATCTGCGCTACTTTAAAAGATAGAAACATTAAACTATCAGTTCTAAGTCCTTCAACAAAAAACCTTTCAATACCATACCAAACTAAATAAAAACTAGTCAAATAACCAATTTTCATAAAACCTCGTCTTCTCAAAATAAGCATAATAATAAAACCAATAAAGCACCATAGTGATTCATATAAAAATGTCGGAATATAAAAACTACCATTAATATTCATACCATCTATAATAAACTTTGGTAAATGAAGACTCTCCAAATAAGAAAGCGTTGTCAAAGGACCATGTGCCTCTCCATTAAAGAAATTACCCCAACGTCCAATTGCCTGGGCAATAATAAGTCCAACAACAAAATAATCTAAAATTTGAAGCAAATTAACTTTTTTCTTATAACAAATAATAACAATACTTACTAACCCAAAAATAAGTCCACCATGTATTGCAAGTCCACCATTCCAAACCTTAAAAATTTCAACTAAATCATTTTTGTAATAATCAAAATTAAAAATTACATAATAAATTCTCGCACCAATAATTCCAACAATAACTGCTGAAAAAAGCAAATTAACAATAAAATCTTCATCAAAACCATGTCTTTTAGCTTCTTTTATAGCTAAATTTGAGCCAAGCAAAATAGCAATAAGTAAAATAATTGAATACCAATGTATAGATATAATTCCCAAATCAATTATTGGTTCCATCTTTATCCCCCTTAGACGTCAAATGCTTAAAAACAGTCATATCTAAAATAACATTTAAAACTGATATACAAACAGAAACCAAAACAGCAAACCAAATACCATAAATATTAAAATGATCTTTCAAAATAAAACTTACAATCTTTAAAATAATTAAATTAATAAAAGGATAAAATAAACCTAAAGTAATACCTGTAATTGGAATAGTAAGCCACACCAAAAAAGGTTTAACCGTTTTATTAAGCAAATAAATCAAAACAGAAGCAATCAAACACCATAAACCATAATAAGAATTATCAATATATAAAGTATTTTTAAACACAAAAGTCATCAGCATAAGTATAACTGTATAACTAAGTATTCTAACAATCCAATCAAATAACTTTAAAAAATTGTTCTTTTTAAGCATATTTTTCACCTTTCACTATTCATTATATCATATTCCAAAAATAGCCGCAAAAAACATCAACTTGAAAAATATTGCCACTATTTAATAAACAACCTACAAAAATATCAATAAAACTTAAAAAAAAGCAACTTTTGATATAAAACCCATTAAAAGATATTTAAATTCAAATATCTATCAGGATTTCACTATTGCTTCTTTATTAACTTACTCACTTTTCATTTCAAATAAAGCATCTCGAAGTTCCATCGCTCTTTCAAAATCGAGATTTTTAGCCGCCTCTTTCATCTCATGCTCTAAATCAAACATCAATCTCTCTTTATCTTTAGCACTCATCTTCTTTTCAGGCTTATCCTTAATTTCAAACTTATTAGAAATAACTTCTCTAATTTCCTTCATAATTGTTTTAGGAATAATACCATGTTTTTTATTATATTCTTCTTGAATTTTCCTACGCCTATTAGTCTCTTTAATAGCCGCCCTCATTGCCGAACTTTCATCATCCGCATACATAATAACTAGTCCATGTTCATTACGAGCCGCTCTTCCTATTGTTTGAATTAAACTGCGCTCACTTCTTAAAAATCCCTGTTTATCCGCATCCATAATTACAATTAAACTAACCTCCGGAACATCAATTCCCTCACGAAGTAAATTAATACCAACAACAACATCATACTTGCCAGTTCGTAAATCATGAATTATCTGCATACGTTCTAAAGTCTTAATTTCATTATGTAAATAAGCCACTTTAATATCTAAATTTTTAAGATAAACCGATAATTCCTCAGCCATCCTAATTGTCAAAGTAGTAATTAAAGTACGCTCATTTTTACTAATTTGTTCATTAATCTGCATAACCAAATCATCAATTTGATTCTTTGTAGATTTAACTTCAATCAAAGGATCAAGTAAACCAGTCGGCCTAATAATTTGCTCAGTAACCTTATTATGTACCTTTTCCATCTCATAATCACCAGGAGTTGCTGATACAAATATAGCTTGCTTTATCTTACCTTCAAACTCTTCAAACTTAAGAGGTCTATTATCCAAAGCACTAGGAAGCCTAAAACCATAATTAACAAGCGCCTCCTTACGCATTCTGTCCCCATTATACATCGCCCTAACCTGCGGTAAAGTAACATGTGACTCATCTACCACAAGTAAAAAATCATCACCAAAAAAATCAATCAAAGTCGTTGGCATCTCACCAGGTTTTCTAAGTGCAAGTGGTGCTGAATAATTTTCAACTCCCCTACACGAACCAGTTTCCGAAAGCATCTCAATATCATAATTAGTTCTCTCTTTAAGTCTTTGATACTCAAGTAACTTATTTTCACTCTTAAATTTTTCTAATTGTTCTTCGAGCTCTTCCTTAATATTTTTAATAGCTATTCTTAATTTTTCCTCATTTGTAACAAAATGACTTGCAGGAAATAATGTATAAGTTTTTTTGTCATTAACTAGCCTTCCGGTAACTAAATCAAACTCACTAATGCGTTCTATTTCATCGCCGAAAAATTCAACTCTAATGCCATGTGCGTGCTGACCAATCGGTACAACCTCTAAAACATCTCCATGAACTCTAAAAGTACCTCTTTTTAAATCGATATCATTTCGTTCATAAAACATCTCAATCAATTTTTGAATAACTTCATCCCTATCCATCGTCTCGCCAACACTCAAAAATAAGACTTTTTTCTTATAATCTTCAATCTCTCCAATACCATATATACATGAAACCGAAGCTACCACAATAACATCTTTGTGGGCTAAAAGTGAAGCCGTCGCATAATGTCTAAGTTCATCTATCTCATCATTAATAGAAGCATCCTTTTCAATATAAGTATCTGTTTTAGCAACATAAGCTTCCGGTTGATAATAGTCATAATAACTTACGAAATAACACACATGGTTGTTTGGAAAAAGCTCCTTGAGTTCCCCATAAAGCTGTCCAGCTAACGTCTTATTATGAGCTAAAACAAGTGTTGGTTTTTGCGTTTTTTGAATAACATTAGCTATTGTAAAAGTCTTACCAGTACCCGTTGCCCCCAATAATACTTGGAATTTTTTTCCTTCCTCTACTCCTTTAACAAGTTCATCTATTGCCTGTGGTTGATCACCACTCGGATCAAATTTAGATACTAAATCGAACATTTTTCTCACCTCACTATGACTACTATTAACCAAAAATTCGTTGCAAAATAGTCTAAATTTCGTTGCAAAAATACAAATATTCAACTTTTTTTTAAAAATTTTAATCTTGCAACACATAAAAGTCACAAACTTACTAAATAACACAAAATAACATTAAATAGCATTAAATAACACCAATAATTTCAAGCTATTATGTATTTTATCATTTATAATAAATTAACACAACTACTCATGTCATACTAACTGAAATTCTTTAAATATTTTATTAAAATTCGTTGCAACATCAACTACATCTTTGTTAATTTTATTAACCGGTTTTACCTTATCTATATACCTATTTAATTCCTCAGTTAAATCAATTACTAAACAACTCTTATCATAATAAACATCTGTTGTAATTATTGTAGAACTGTGTCCTAACATAAGAGAAACAGTTTTTACACAAAAACTTTTATTTTATAGCATTGTTGCGTATATATCTAAATCAATGAACAATATAATTATTTTTTAAATTATCACTCTTCAATGATATCTTATCACAAAAAAAGCTATAATACTTTTATTATTTATCATAGCTTTTTGACATTTTTTTCTTTATTCAAATTTCGGGATTCAATTTATTTTTATAACATCAATTCTATTTTTTCTAAAGCAGATTTTTGCTCCTGATATGTACTTTTTTCTATGGCTTCTCTCAATAATAACCACTTTCCATCCACAAAATTTTCTTTAACCGAAGGAACAATCGGTTGAAATTCATCAACTTTAAATAAATAAATTTTTATTAATTTCATAGTTCCTTCAAGATTAGAACAATATTTATATTCTCCAACCTTATCTACAAAATCATGAGTGGTGATATCTACATTAGTTTCTTCTTTTACCTCTCTAATTGCCGCTTCTATAAATGTTTCGTTTTTTTCCAAATGTCCTTTTGGAATAACCCAACAATTATTAACATCCCGTAATAGAGCAACATATATGTCATTGTTTTTTTTACAAGAAACAACACCCATACAAGATATAACCTGCTCACTCTTATTAATTTTTTTATTTATTAGTTCTAATAAGTTTTCAAAAACAAATTTATTTATATTTAAAAATTCTTCTTTTGCTTCACTCAAATTATAATTTTTTGAAGTAACCTCTTTAATTTTAAAATTAAGTATCCTTTTATTCAACAATTTCTTTTCTTCACACAAATTGTAAAAATCGTTCATAACCTTTTGATATCCATAAGAAAATATTCCATTAATATTTAAAATACATTTTAACATAACAATAAACTTTTTTACATGCGACTTTAATAAGGTCACTTCATTATTTTCTAAATCAATGCAATTTCTTCTACAAGAATGAACAATACTAGGCAAATTATTAATATCATTAAGTTGTATGTCAGTATACTTTTGTTTTAAAAAAT
>CALVRS010000075.1 GCA_944358725.1 uncultured Bacilli bacterium | reverse complement strand
TTGATTAATTTTTTTACAAATTGTATCAACTGTGTTATTTTTAGCTATTAGTTCAATTTCTTTATTTATTTCAAATATTTCTAAAGGTTTATTTAATATATAATTTAATATGTCTTTATAATAGCTTATTATTATTTCAAAAGCCATTTCATATTCATCTTTATTTGTTATATTTTCATTCCAAAGTTTATTTATATAAAGGATTGTATTTAAATGATTTTTTTCATAATAGTTTACAAATTCAATGACTTTTTTTATTTTTTGTTCAATAGTATTTTCATCTAAGTTTTTATTTATAGAAATGGCAAGTTTTATTAATTTTTGAATAGGGGATATATCTTCTTTTGAAATATTTTGAGTTTTTAATTTTAATATTTGGCATCTTGATCTAATAGTGGATAGAACATTATAAATGTTTTCTGTTAATAATATAGCGACTAGGTTATTTTCTGGTTCTTCTAAAAATTTTAATATAGAGTTTGCGGCTGATTTATTTAATCTATCAGCTTTGGTTATTATATATATTCGTTTATTACCTATTAGGGCTTTAGTATTAAATTCTTTTTGTAGATTTTGAAGTTGTTCTTTTTTTATCCAAAGACCATCTGGGTTTATTATTTCAATTTCAGGAAAGTTACCAGAGTCTATAACTTCACATTGATGACAAGATCCGCAATTTTCTTTAATTAGTTTTTTTTGTGGGCATAGTAGTGATTTCACAAATGACATTGTAAAATCCATTGTATTATAAAAACCGCCTGTTTCAATTAAATAGGCGTGTGAACATTTATCATTAATAATTGCATTTTTTAATATTTTATAAATTATTGGCTGTGAATTTTTATAATTTTCTAACATGATAAGTCCTCCTAATAAACAACAAGTTTTATGATTATTAAAAATATAAATGCTGGAATACTGAAAATAGTTATTAATAAAACTGTTATTAGATTAATTGGGATTATGGCGGTTGCGGGGACAATAACATTATATCCATATAGCATGAAAAAGCTTAGGATAAATTTTTTAAACATTTGAAATAATTTATTAAGCATGAAACACCTCAATAAATTATATAATTTTTATTTTAATTTTATGAGATTATTGTTCTGTCTTCAATGGCCATTTCTAGTGTTAATGGATCTATATAGTCTATATCGGCTCCCATTGGTATTCCGTGGGCTATTTTAGATATTTTAATATCTGTTCCTTCTAACATTTTACGAATATATAGTGCGGTGGTTTCTCCTTCGACACTTGGTTTTATAGCAAGAATTACTTCTTTAATGTTTTCATTTTTGATGCGATTAATTAGATTATCTATATGAATGTCTTCTGGGTTTATTCCTTCAAGTGGTGATATTAATCCACCTAGGACATGATAAATTCCTTTGAAAGTTCCTATTTTTTCAAATAAAATGACGTTTTTACATTCTTCAACTACACATAAGGTTGAAGTATCTCTTGATTTATCATTACATATTTGACATATTTCTTCCTCGGTAAGGCTTCCACATCTTGAACATTTTTTTATTTTTGATTTGCTATCTTTTAGTGATTTACTAAATAAATCTACTATTTCGCTATCCATATTTAAAACTGAAAGAGCTAATCTTTCAGCTGTTTTTTCGCCTATTCCAGGAAATTTTTTAAAGCATTCTATTAAATTTAATATTGTTTTTGGATAGTTCATTAGAATAAGCCTGGCATTCCTTTTGTATATTTACCCATTTTTTGCTGTGTTTCTAGATCTATTTGATGATTTGCATCATTGATAGCTACTAAAATCATATCTTGTAACATTTCAATATCTTCTTTATCTAATTTATCGGTATCAATTTTTACTTCGATTACTTCTTTTGTTCCTTTTAGTTTTACGGTTACAAATGAAGATTTTCCTTCAAATATTTTTTCATCGATTTCGTTTTTTTCTTTTAACATATCGTTTTGTAATTTTTGAGCTTGTTTCATCATAGCTTGTAAATTCATTTTATTCCTTCTTTCTATTAATTATATTCTATAATATCTTCAAACATTGTTTCAATATTATTTTCTTCTTTATTATCTTTGAAGATATCTTCTAACTTAAATTCTTCTTTTTTATATACAAATTGTCTTAATTTATGATTGAAATCATTTTTTATGTTTTCCCATTCATCTAAGTTAGTTGCAATTAAATTATATTTTTTATTTAAAATTTTTTCAATAGTTTCTTCAATAATTGGTAAATTTTCATTAAATGTTTCTGATAATCTTTTTGTTTTATAGACAAATATTAAATTTTCATCACTAGCAGCTTTTAATGTACCATCTAATACAATTGAAGCGGCATGGCTATATTCTGGGTCGAGTAGTAGATCATTTAGTAATTCTAGGGCCGGGGTAATATTTCTAACTTCTTTTTTATCAAAGTGGGCGAGGGTATTATCTATTCTAATTTGTTTTATTTGTTCTAATTTTTTTTGTAAAATTTCATTTGTTTTTGCTAGTTTAGAAATTTCTTTTTTGTTTGCTTTTTGTTCGATTTTATTTTCTTGATTAGCTATCTTTTCCACATTTATATCGTTTTTTATAGGTTTTTTTATTATTTCTTGAACTATATTTAAATTTTTTTCTTCTATCTCATTGTTTGTTTCGATTTTTTCCACTATTTTTTGATTTTTATTTGAAATTATTTTTATGAATGCTAATTCAAATAATAATTTGCTATTTGTATTATTTTTCATTTCAAATGAATATTGATTTAATATTTCAATGATTTCAAATAGTTTATCTATGGATAATTTTTGAGATATTTTTTGATAGTTTGATATGTTTTTTGTTTTTTCTTTAAAATAATTTGGGGCTTCTTTAAATAATATTATATTTCTTACAAAATTTATAAATTCTTCTATTAATTTTACAAAATTTTTACCATTTTCATTATATTTATCTATTTTTTCTAATATTTGATCTAATTTTTGTTCACTTATGTTTTCTAGTAATTTGCTTAAATCTTTTTCAGTTAATGTCCCGTTTATGTCGTGAATATCATTAACTGTAATTTTTCCTTCGGTATAGGCTCTTGCTTGATCTAACATTCCAACAGAATCACGCATTCCACCATCAGCAGCAAAGGCAATTTCGTATAATGCCTCTTCATCTATATCTATTTTTTCAGCTTGAGCTATTTTTTTTAAATTTTTAACTATATCTTCGTTACTTATTTTTTTAAAGTCTAATCTTTGGCATCTTGATAATATTGTTTCTATTACTTTATGCGGGTCAGTGGTTGCGAGAATAAATATTACATGTGCAGGAGGTTCCTCTAAAGTTTTTAATAGGGCATTGAAAGCACCTTGGGTTAGCATATGAACTTCATCAATTATATATACTTTATATTTACCATATGCTGGTAATAAATTTACTTTATTTCTTAATTCTCTTATTTCATCTACACCATTATTACTAGCAGCGTCAATTTCAATGATATCACTGTTATTTTTTTCTGTACAACTTATACATTTTTCACAAGGTCTACAATCTACTGGGTTTTCACAATTGATTATTTTAGCAAATATTTTAGCAACGCTAGTTTTTCCAGTTCCTCTTGGACCGGCAAAAAGATAAGCATGATTTATTTGATTATTTAGTATAGAATTTTTTATTATTTTTACTATTACATCTTGACCACATACATCGTCTAAGGTTTTTGGCCTATATTTTCTATATAATGCTTGATACATTGAAATACCTCCATCTGTATTATTATAGCATATTTATCCACAAATAAAGGAATTTAGTTGTTTAATTTATTTTTATTTTTTCTTATTTCTTTTATTTTTGAAAAAATCTTTTAACAATATACTAGAGTTTTCCACATTTTTTTGTTTTATTAATTCAGGTTGTGGTAATTTTTCGATTTTTTCCTGAGAAGTACTATAAATTACTTTTTTTATTCTAGCTTGTTTTATTACTTCTAGGCACATTTTGCATGGTTCTAATGTTACATATAAGATACAATCGTTTAAATGCCATGTTTTCTTTTTTTTACATGCTTTTTCTATGGCATTTATTTCAGCATGTCTTGTTATCATATGTGTTTTTTCTCTAGTATTATGGCTTTTTGATATTACTTTATTATTTTCTACTATTACAGCACCTATTGGTACATCGTCTGTTTTTAAACTTTTTTTTGCTTCAATTATGGCTAATTCCATATATTTATCCATATTTTTCTCCTTTTTTTGTGTTAATTATACGTTATTTATATTTTTTAACAAAAAAGGTACACACATTTAGAGGACTTTAAGGCTGCTATCTTCCGATTCTGACCTGGTTCAGCCATAAATGTTGTACCATTTAATATAATATATTATTTCGTATAAAATTACAATATTTTTTTGCTTTTTTTATAGTTTTTCCACAGTGTTTTTTTAACAATGTTTCACGTGAAACATATTACTTTTTTTT
Organism: uncultured Bacilli bacterium; assembly: GCA_944358725.1. Lineage (GTDB taxonomy): Bacteria > Bacillota_I > Bacilli_A > RF39 > UBA660 > Coprosoma. The sequence goes on along the minus strand of CALVRS010000075.1, from coordinate 4,427 downwards.
ATATTATATATTTAGTTATTACTTTTTATATAAATTATAATTATTTTTTTATTTATTTCTATCTATTCAATGTTTCACGTGAAACATATTACTTTTTTTATATTATATATTCAGTTATTGCTTTTATATAAATTATGATTATTATTTATATTTATTCTGATGTTTTTAACTTAATTTATTTATTATTTTTTTACTAAATAATATAAATTTCAAATAATTATCTATTTAAAACACTCTTATATTTTTTTGTAAATATTTTATCAATATATTTTACAACCATATTTGTTTTAATGTTTCACGTGAAACATTAAAACTGTGGAAAATTATTTTTTATAAAATAATTTATAAAAAATAATTAAATATAATTTGTTTTACTATAATAAACTATTATTGATTTTTATATAATTAAATAGCTATTATTTAAATAATTTTTCATTTTAAATATATTATTAATTTTTTTATGATATTTATCATAATGTTTCACGTGAAACATTGGGATAATAAAAAAGCGATAATACAAAATATATCGCTCTTAACTATGTTTCACGTGAAACATTAATTATTTTCGTTTTCATTTGAAACTATTTCATTATTTTCTTCACTTATTTCTTTATCCAATAAGGCAATGCTACTTACTGTTTGATTATCTTTTAAATGAATTAATCTAACGCCTTGGGCAACACGGCCGGTTGTAGAAATTTGATTTACTTCTAATCGGATTATTATACCACTATTTGTTATTATCATTAGATCTTCGTTTCCTTTTACAATTTTGAATGATACGATGTTTCCGTTACGTTCCGTGATGTTTAAGGCTTTGACACCTTTACTACCACGGTGTGTCATTCTATATTCTTCAATATTGGTGCGTTTTCCATAGCCTTTTTCAGTTACAACTAATATTTGATTATCAATATTAGCTATTTCACATCCAACACATTTTCCATCACCTAAATCTATTCCTTTAACTCCTGATGCGGTTCGGCCCATTGTTCTAATTTCATTTTCATTAAATCTTATCATACGACCGTTTGAGGCGGCTATTACTATTTCATTTTGACCATTTGTTTTCTTTACAGATATTAGTTGATCGTTTTCTTTTAATGAAATGGCAAGTTTTCCACTTTTTCTAATATTTTTAAATTCATCTATCGCTGTTTTCTTTATTAATCCATTTTGTGTACAAAATACAATATTTTGATTTTGCTCATTTTGATCTATTTTTAACATGGCGGTGACTTCTTCACCTTTTTCAAATGGTAATAAGTTTACGATAGGAATTCCTTTAGATTGTCTACTATATTGTGGTACTTCATATCCTTTTACTCTATAAGCTTTACCTTTATTTGTGAAGAACATTAAGTAATCATGGGTTGTCATTGATATTAGTTTTTCCACAAAATCGTTTTCATTTGTGGTCATTCCTTTGATACCAACTCCACCGCGATTTTGCGTTTTATATGTTTCACTAGTCATACGTTTAATATAACCTTTATTTGTAAGTGTTACGACGATGTTTTCCACAGGTATGAGTGATTCATCTTCTATATAATCAATGGCGGTCATATCGATATTTGTACGTCTTTCATCACTATATTTGTTTTTAATTTCAAGCATTTCATTTTTTATGATTTCAAGAACTTTTGCCTCTGAAGCTAATACAGCTTTATAGTATTTAATTTTTTCTAATAAATCATTTAATTCGGCTTCGATTTTTTCTCTTTCTAAACCGGTTAAGCGACGTAATTTTAATTCTAATATAGCTTCGGCCTGCACTTCTGATAAGTTATATTTAGCTATTAATTTTGTTTTGGCTTCAGTATCTGTTTTTGCTTCTTTTATTATTTGAATGAAGTCATCAATATTATCAAGAGCTATTTTATAACCTTCTAAAATATGAACTCTTTTTTCAGCTTTTTCTAAGTCAAATTTAGTTCTTCTTATTATTACTTCTTTTTGATAATCGATGTATTTTGATATAATTTCTTTTAATCCTAAAGTTCTTGGTGTATTATTATCAAGCATTAATAGTATTATTCCATATGTTGTTTGAAATTGGGTATGTTTATATAAATTATTTAATACTACTTGTGGATTGGCATCTTTTTTAAGAGTAATTGTTATTTTTATGCCATTTTTTAAGTCTGTATGGTAATCTGAGATGCCTTCAATTACTTTTGTATGAACTAATTCAGCGACTTTATCTTTTAAGTCCGAAGTGTTTACACCATAAGGTACTTCATCTATTATTATATAATGGCGACCATTTTTTTCTTCGATGGTGGCTTTACTTCTAATGGTTATGGTTCCACGTCCTGTTTCATAGGCTTTTTTAATACCACTATTACCTAATATGGTGGCACCTGTTGGAAAGTCTGGACCTTTAATATATTTCATTAGGCCATCTGTATCAATATCTGGATTATCGATGTAAGCTATACAACCATCTATTACTTCTCCAAGATTATGTGGTGGTATATTTGTGGCCATACCAACGGCTATACCCATGGTACCATTTACTAATATATTAGGAAATCTTGATGGTAAAATTGATGGTTCTTTTTCAGATTCATCAAAGTTTGGAACAAAATCCACAGTATTTTTATTTATATCTCTAAGTAGTTCTAAAGATATTTTAGATAATCTTGATTCTGTATAACGCATAGCAGCGGCACCATATCCTTCGATATTACCAAAGTTTCCGTGGCCATCGACTAGCATATATCTATAACTAAAATCTTGAGCCATTCTAACCATAGCCTCATAGATACTAGAGTCGCCATGTGGGTGATATTTTCCCATAACGTCTCCGACGATACGTGCACTTTTTTTATGTGGTTTATCTGGGGTATATCCAGATTCATACATTGAATATAAAATACGTCGATGAACAGGTTTTAGTCCATCTCTTAGGTCGGGTAGGGCTCTTGATTTGATAACACTCATGGAATATTCAATAAATGAACTTTCTATTTCATTTACTATGTTATTTTCTTCTAATCTATCTCTTGTGTGATCCATAAGTTACCTCCTATACATCAATAGTTTCGGCATAAACGGCATTTTCTTCGATAAATTTTCTTCTTGGAGCAACTTCTTCGCCCATTAGTTTTGAAAATGCTTCATCAGCTGCCATTACATCATCTAAAGTTATTTTTCTAAGTACACGAGTGTTTATATCCATGGTTGTTTCATTTAATTCTTCAGCGTCCATTTCACCTAGACCTTTCATACGCATTATATCGTATTTAGTATTTGGATTTAATGATGCGAGATAAGTATCTCTTTCATCTTCATTTAAAACATATTTAATTGTTTTACCATGTTTTATACAAAATAGGGGAGGCTGAGCGGCATATACATGGCCTGCTTCAATAATTGGTCTAAAGAATCTATAGAATAGTGTTAGTAACAATACTCTGATATGTGAGCCATCAACATCGGCATCGGTCATGATTATTATTTTATGATATCTTAATTTTTTTAAATCGAATTCTTGACCGATTCCTGTACCGAAAGCTGTTATAATAGTTCTTATTTCTTCATTAGATAATGCTCTATCTAATCTAGCTTTTTCAACATTTAATATTTTACCTCTTAAAGGTAAGATAGCTTGAGTCATAGAGTCTCTTCCTTTAATTGCAGAACCACCCGCAGAATCTCCTTCGACAAGGAAAATTTCACATTTTGATGGATCTTTATCTTTACAATCTACTAATTTTCCACCAAAGTTAATAACATCTAAGTCACTTTTTCTTCTGGTAAGTTCTCTTGCTTTTTTGGCTGCAACTCTAGCTCTTGCGGCGGTCATATTTTTTTCAAGAATTATTTTGGCTTCTTCTGGATTTTCAAGTAAATATCTTTCAAAACCTTCTGAAAAGACTTTATCTGCTAGTTTTCTAACTTCAGAATTTCCAAGTCTACCTTTTGTTTGACCTTCAAATTGTGGATTAGGATGTTTACATGATACGATCATGGTTAGGCCTTCTTTAACATCGTCACCACTTAATGGATCGTCTTTGTCTTTTAAAATACCATTTTTTCTAGCATAACTATTTAACACTCTTGTTAAGGCTCTTCTAACTCCTTCTTCATGAGTACCACCATCGTGTGTATTTATATTATTGACGAAAGAGTATATATTACTAGTATAACCTGTATTATACTGCATAGCTACTTCAAAAAATACGCCGGCATCTTCTCCTTGTAAGTGAATAATATCATTTTGAATTGGAGTTTTATTTTTATTTAAGTATTTAACATATTCACTAATACCACCTTCATAGTGGAAGGTTTCTCCTGTTGTATCTTCTTCGTCTCTATCATCTCTTAGAGTTATTTTTAATCCTTTATTTAAAAAGGCTAATTCTCTTGTTCTAGTTTTTAAAGTTTCATAGTCAAAAATATCAGTATCAAATATATCAGCA
>CALVRS010000074.1 GCA_944358725.1 uncultured Bacilli bacterium | reverse complement strand
AAAGGACTTCGCGTTAATGTTTATGAATATAAGCATGATGGAGATTATAAGTTTCAGTATAAATACTATTTAGAAGAGAATAGTTATTTAAATGTTTTTAAGGTTAATGATGGCATGAATATAAAAGAGATGACGGTTATTAATTTAAATGGCGAAGGGGCTAAGGCTTATTTTAATTTAAAGACGGTTAGTAAAACTAACGAAAAGTATAATTTTTTAGTTTATCATAATGCGAAGGATACGGTTAGTAACATAATAAATAATGGAGTTAATATTTTAGATGGAACTTTAGAGTTTAATGTATCTGGTTTTGTTTCTCATGGATTTACTGGATGCGTTATCAATCAAAGTGGCCGAATTATAAATATGACTGATAATTTATGTATAATTAAGCCAAATTTATTTATTGATGAGGAAGATGTTATGGCTAATCATAGTGCGCTTATTGGTACTTTTTCACATGATGAGATTTTTTATTTAATGAGCAGGGGAATTAGTGAGAAAGAAGCGACGATGTTACTTACAAAAGGTTTTCTTTTACAAAATATTTCTTTTTTGAAAAAAGAAGTAGAAGATATGATTAATAAGTATTGGGGGTGATTTAAATGAATAGGGATGATTTTAATATTTTAAAATCTGGAGTAATTTATTTCGACAATGGTGCGACGACATTAAAGCCTAAAATTTTGGGTGAGGCAGTGGCTGATTATTATGATAATTATAGTTCGAATGCGCACCGTGGAGATTATACACTTAGTTTGAAGGCTAGTGAGAAATATGAGGAGACTAGAGTCCTGGTTAAAGATTTGATTAATGCTCATAAGATGAGTGAGATTGCTTTTACTAGTGGAACGACGGATTCTATTAATAAGATTGTTTTTGGATATTTTAAGTATTTTTTGAATGATGGCGATGAAGTTTTACTTACAAAAAGTGAACATGCTTCTAATTTACTTCCTTGGTTTGAACTTGCTTCTTTGAAAAATCTTAAGATTAGTTATATTGAACTTGATAGTAATCATGAGGTTTTGATTGAAAATGTAAAGAGGGCAATTACGGATAAAACTAAGGTTATTTCAATTGCCCATATAAGTAATGTAGTTGGAGATATTAGACCAGTTAAGGAGATTATTAGACTTGCTCATGAATATGGCATTTTAGTTTTACTTGATGGGGCGCAAAGTGTACCACATTTGAAGGTTGATGTTCAAGATTTAGATGTTGATTTTTTAGCTTTTTCTGCGCATAAGATGTGTGGACCAACAGGGGTTGGTGTTTTATATGGTAAGGAAAGTTTACTTAATGATATTAGACCAATTATTTTTGGTGGTGGTATGAATGCCGATTTTAATACAGCAGGTGAGAGAATTTATAAATCTATGCCTGAGAGATTGGAGGCTGGAACGCCAAATGTTGCTGGGGTGATTGGTTTTGGTTTTGTTATTAAGTATTTGATGGGTATTGGTTTTGATAATATTCATAGGTATGAGCTTGAACTTAAACATTATTTGGTTAAAAGATTAAAGGAGATTAAAGAGGTTACTATTTATAATGCACACAGTGAAAGTGGAATTGTGACTATAAATTATGATGGTATTTTTCCACAAGATTTATCAATTTATTTAGATAAGTATAATATATGCACGAGAGCAGGAAATCATTGTGCGAAGATTTTAAAAGATGAGCTTCATATTAAAAATACGTGCCGCATTAGTTTATATTTTTATAATAGTAAAGAGGAGATTGATAAGTTAATTACAGCTTTGAAAAATCCAAATATTAAAAAGGAAATCATTTGATTTTCTTTTAATTTGACATTTATTTAATTTGAAGGTAATATATTCGCTTGAAGGAAGTGGATGTATGTTTGATATTAAACCTTTAGATAGTGCTGATATTTCTAATTTTAATGATTTTTATGAAAAAAATAAGGATGTTATAGATAGGCTTATTATATCTTGTTTAGAAAGTGATAATGTTTTAGAGGAAGTAATTAAAGAGCTTGGTTATGACAAGGCTTTAGAATTAGTTAATTTTTTTAAAGAGTGTGAGTCTAATTATATGGTTATTAATTTGAGTGCGGCTTTAGAAACTTACTGTTATAATAAGGAAAATGAAGCTTTTTTAGATTTATATATGGCTATCTCTGATGGTAGAATTGATAGTTTTTTAGCGAGCTGTGATTTAACTATGATTAATATGCTTTCTAATAATTTTAAAGATGATGAGGTTATGTCTTTGATTTTTCCTGACATGCGAAGCTATATTTTAGAAAGAGAAAAAAATATTCAAAAATAGAGTTTGGTTATTTATGTAAAATAGGGTATAATGAAATTGGTGGTTTTATGCTTAAAAAAAGTGTTTTAATATGTAATCCAAATAGTGGTAAAAATAATAAGGAAGTTTTATCTTTAAAATTTAAGGATATTTTGGAAGAGTATGGATATGGTGTAGAGATTATTTTTACAAAGTATGCGGGTCATGCGAAGAAAATAATTTTATCTTTACCAGATGATATTGATTTAGTTATATCACTAGGAGGAGATGGTACTTTTAATGAGGTTGTGACAGGTAATTTAAAAAGAAAAAATAAATTATTGCTTACGCATATTCCGCTTGGAACGACCAATGATTTAGGGGCAACTTTTGGTATGGGAAAAAATCCTGTGCATAATTTGAAAATGGTTTTAGAAGGTACGGTTAAAGATCTTGATATATGTACGATTAATGATGTACCTTTTGTCTATGTGGCTGGACTTGGAAAGTTTACAGATGTGGCTTATGATACACCTCGTAAATTAAAGAAAAATTTAGGATATTTAGCTTATATTATTAATGCACTTAAATCTTTTAACCAGAAGACGCATTTATTTGAAATGAGTTATACGGCTAATGGAGAGACTTATACAGGGCTTTATTCGTTTGTTTTGATTTGTAATGCGAGCCGGATGGGTGGTTTAGAAATTTTACAAGATGTTAAGATGAATGATGGGAAGTTTGAGGTTTTACTTTCAAATATTACGACTAAGAAGGATATTATTAGAAGTTTATATTTACTTAAGACGAGTGATATTAGAAAGGTACCTGGTTTTTACTTTTTTAAGACGGATAATTTAAAAATTAAGTTAAAGGAGTCTCCACGAAAAAGGTTTTGTATTGATGGAGAGATGCTTAAGACAAAGGCTAAGAATTATGAGATTAAGATTGTTAAAGGTATAAAGATGCTTCTTCCAAATAAGGAGATAGATAAAATATTTATTTAATATCTAATTTAACTTTAATTAGATATTTTTTTGTTTTGTTTTTAAAATTTTATGATATAATATGTGTTACATTTATTGGAGAGTTTTATGTTTAATAAAAGGGAAGTAGACAAAGATTTTGAAAATTTATACGAATATTTGAGTTTAAATAAGTATCCTTATATTAATCAAGCACTTGAGTATTATAATTTATCTTTAAATGGTTATATGGGATTTTGTTTTAAAAAGGATAAGAAACTTATTTTATCGGTTCTTTATGTTATTGGGGACAGTATTAGTGATATTTCTTTTAAAGATAAGATTAGTTTTGCAGAGAGACTTTTTAATATTATAGATAGTAATATAGAAGTTTATTTAGATAATTTAAGGGTTTGTTTATCTAGTGAGGTTTTGGTTTCAAATTTTGATAAGTTTTTAGATGTTTATTTACTTTTTGAAAACAAGCTTATGGTATGTGAGATTATTAAATATTTAAAATTAAAGGAAAATAGAGATATGATTATCGATTATATTAGAAAAGCACGCAGATATTATGTGGATGAAAGGGCTTTTTATTCAGCTATTTTAACGGCTATGCTTAATGATGATTTAGATATTGATAAAGAGCTTGAGATTGATAAATGGAATGCGGGTTTATATGATGAGAATATTAGAAAATTAGTTAAGAAGTTAGAAAGGTAGATTTTAATATGGAATTTGAAAAGTTTATAGAAAAAACTGGTTTAGATAAAGTTAAGGTGCGAGAAGTACTTGATTGTTGTTCTTTTGGTGCTTGGTTTGATTTATTTAAGAATTGTGATTGGGATGTTTTAGAGTATATTTTTACTTTATATTTTGATGGAAAAGTTACTTTGGAAAATACTTGTTTTATTATTGATTTTATGGTGAAAAGAACTCTTTGGGATATTAATTTAGAAAATATGAAGGATTTTGTTGACAAACTTGTGTATTTTGGTGGTAGATTTGGCAGTATTAGATCTGATTATGCGGAGGCTTTAAGGTTAAAAATGGATGCGAGTTTAAAAGTTTCTAAAGCAGCTATGAGGGCAGAAGAATATAAAGATAAAATAGAAAAGTTAGAGAGTCAAAAAAAATCTTTAGAGGATATGATTGGTGTTTACAGTAAAGACATAGGAAGAGAAAAAATTGAGAGGGTAGAGCGGGATCAAAAGAAAACTTTATCTATTATCGAAAAAAAGAAAGCTATTGATGTTTATGTTGATAAAAAATTAGATGAGGATAATTCTAAATGCCCTTCGAAATATGATGGATTTATTAAAAATATGCATGAAGTTTTTGAGATTAGTTCTTATTCTTTAAAATATGGTTTAGAGGCGATCTCGCCTTTAAGTATATTATTAATTTTAAATATTTTAGTTTTTGCCTGCTTTGAAATTGGTCTTTTTAGTGGAATGGTAAATTTTATAGGAATTGAAGCGTTTCTCGGAACGTCAGATGTTTTACTATTTGAAGCTTATTTTATAGCTGCTTTAGTTTTTATTGTTAGTTCATTTTCGGATTTTATTTTAAGAAATTCTTTGCTTAAAGATAAGTGTGATAAGTATTATGATATTAAGTGGTTAAGTGAGTTTAGAAATTATTATTTAAGTAAGTCTAATTCAAAATATGAAAAGTTAACTATAAATTCTTTAGATGTACAGAAATATTTAGAAAATATAGAAAAGCTTAAAGAAGATATTTTAAAATTAGATGAACAGATAGAAAGAAAAAAAGAAGCGGAAAGTTACTTTTTATCTAAAAAAGAAGCTGCGCTGCTTGATTATGAGAAGTATAGTTTGAAAGCTGAACTTATTTTTGGAAAAAGTGAGAATGAAGAGATGGAAGATAAGTATTATAAAGGCGCTAAAGTAAAAAAACTTACATTAAGAAATTAAATTTATAGGAGGTTATAATTATGGTTAAGTCATTTGAAGATTTTGATTTTGAAGAAGATATCAATTATGAGGTTTTAGATTTAGAAAATCCAAGTTCTATTTCTTCTTATGGGGCGGATGTATTAGATAATTTTGAACAACTTAGAAATAATTTTCCGGATCATTTTGAGAATGATATTTATAGAAGTTACGAGTTTACAGAACCGCTTGGAGAGATTATGGAGTTTAATAGATCATTTACTTCAGAGAGTGATTCTAAAGAGAAAATTAGAAAAAACAGATTAGCAAGTGGGGTATGTAATTTACTTAATAAGCTTTCAAGGGGACATATTGATTTACTTCATGATAATGAAAATTATGCGGAGGTTTATCTTAATTATTTAGATAATGTACAGAAGTTATGTGAACAAATTAGAAAAGATAAGATTTCTTTGGAAAATGATGCGAGATTTTTTATGAAGTTTAAACTTTATGTAGGGATGCTTTTGGAAAAGCTAGAGCTTTTAATTACTAATGGAGAAGCTGTTTTGACAGATTATAAAAATGGAGTTTCTCCTAATATGGTGTATGTGGATGTGGCAGATGAACGCTTGATGGCCCTTAGGATGACTAGTGAGGTTATGAAAGGTTTATGTGCGCAGATTGATTTGAAAACGGCTTTTTCGATGCGTCAGAAGATTAAGTATGATGAGTATTTACAGGTGACAGCTCCTACTTTAAATATTTATGCGAGTTTAGCTGTTGGGGTAAAGCGAGATTCTAGTAGGTTAGAGCGTTTAATTAAGGTGCGCGATGCAGCAAATGAGACGATAAAGGCAGCTTCTTTAAAGCTTAGTGATAATATGGAAAAAATTTTGGATATGGATAAGGATAGTTTAATTACGTCTGATACTTTAGCTTTGATTGTTAAGAGTTATCAAGATGGAGCAACTTTACTTACTAATACTCAAAATGAAAAAGTACGTACTCGTAATCAGATTTTAATGACTTTTGATAAATATGATGAGATTTTTACGAGGTATAGAAATGTGATAACTAAGGCTTTAATGGCAGACAATAGTTTTCAAGGAAAAGGCTTAAAAAAAATAAAGTAGTTATGGGATATGAACTTTTTGATGTTTCAAAGATTAAAAATTTGAAATTTATATATTTATATAATAAGTATAATACAACAAAATATTATCCTGAGCTTTTAATTTTGTTTGATGATGCGAGATTAGTTTGTGATTATACTCATCCTTTATTTGGACTTTTACTTAAAAGAGTATATGAGTTATCTTTAGAGAATAAAGATATAACTATTTTTGGAAAGTTCGATTTAGATGAGGTTAAGAAAGCTTTAGATGTTGGTTTTAATAATGATTTAGATTTTGAAAATTTGGAAAGCTTTAGGGTTTTAATTTGGCAAGAATATGTTTGGAAAGTTGTTTTTGATGTTATTAAATTATTAAGGCCTAATAGCAATATTTCTTTTAAAGGTATGAGTGGTTTTAAGAATAAGTATGTTTTAAAATATGAAATAGATGGTGTTTTAGACATGGTTAGTTTACTTTGCTTTTTAAAGGATGATGGTTTAGATTTTAGTTTTTCTTATTTAGAAGATGAAGTGATACCAGTTTTTGGCACGATAAGAAGAAGTTTTGATAGTTTGATTTTAAAGTATAATTTTAATGATTTATTTAATAAGACATATGTTTATGGTAATTTAGATATTGATGATTTTAATAAAGATATTATTTCTAAGGAAGTTAAAGCAGAAGAAAAAGAGATGATAAATGGTTATTTGAAAGAGTTTGGATTAAGAGAGTGTTTAAATGTTTATAAGACTTTGGATAATAGTTATTTGTTTTTTGATTATATAGATAGAGAAAATGATGAAGGTATTTTTATTAGTGGTGAGGTTTTTGTTTTAGAAAATATTTATATTAATTATAAGGAAGAATATGGTATTTCTTCTTTTAAACAATATTTATTTATGCCTGTTGATGGTTTTAAATTTTTCATTTTATTTGATGGTAAGTGGCGGGTTTCTAATTTACCTTTAAAGGGTAGCAATTATAAGAATTTTGATTCAAGCTTGATTTTAAAAAAGTAAATTGCTTTTTAAAATTTTTTTTGTTATAATTATTAGAGTTTTTATGGAAAAAAATTTTATAATAAAAATTAGATTAGTTAATAATATTTGACAAAAGAATCTAGGATATTTATATGGATAAGTGAAAAATTTGAAAGGAGAAAAAATGAGTAAAATTAAAATTTTTGCACTCGGCGGATTAAATGAAGATGGTAAAAATATGTATGTGGTAGAGTCTGACCGCGATATATTTATTTTTGATGCAGGATTAAAATACGCCGATGATAAGATGCTTGGAGTAGATTATATTATTCCAAATTATGATTATATTAAGAAAAATAGAAAAAATATTAAAGGTGTTTTTATTACCCATGGACATTATGATAATATGGGTGCTTTGACGGAAATTTTAAAGGATATTCCGGATTTACCTATATATGGTACTAGTTTTACGATGGAGATTATTAAAAACGAACTTTTAGCAGATAATTTAAATATTAAAAATTTACATGTGATAAAACCACACAAGAAGATTAATTTTGGTAAAAATAGTATTTTTCCTATATCTTTGACACATATGGTTCCGGAAAATGTCGGATATGTTTTATATACTCCTGATGGGGCAATTTTTTATACGGGTAATTTTGTGTTTGATTCTACAATGCTTGGGGCTTATAAGACAGATATTGGTAAATTAGCTTATGTTGGTAAACAAGGTGTTTTATGTTTGCTTGCAGAGTCTATTTATGCGGATAAACAAGGTTTTACTTCACCACATCATAGAACGGCTAGTGCACTTAGAGAAATTTTAAATGGTAATGAAGGTAGAATTTTATACAATATTTATCAAGCACAACTTTATAGAATTCAAGAGTTATTTAATGAGATTAAAAATACTGATCGTAATGTGGTTATTATGGGTAAAAATTTAGAAAGTGTTATTTTAAAAGCTATTGATATGCATTATGTCAATTTTGATAAGAAAAGAATTTTACCTATTAATCATGTTCGTGATAAAAAAATTGTAGTTATTGTATCTGATGAGAGAGAGAAACCATTTTCTAATTTGAAGAGAATTGTTAGAGGTTATGATAAGTTTGTGACAGTGACTTCTGATGATACGGTTATATTTGCTTCGCCTATTGAAGATGGTATGGAAAGAACGGCAACAAAGTTATTGGATGGTTTAGCTAAGATAGGGGCAAATGTGATTGAACTTTCGAGAAAGAAGTATTTATCACATCATGCATCTTCTGAGGATTTAATGCTTATGATTGATTTGATGCAGCCAAAATATTATATGCCAGTTATTGGCGAGTACCGTCATCAAGTAGCTAATCGTGATGTGGCTTTAGAGGTTGGTATGGATGAGGATCATATTTTACTTAGGTTAAATGGTGAGGTTGCTTATTTTGAAAATGGCGAACTTGTAGATAATGGTATGAAAGTACCAGTGGATGATATTTTAATTGATGGTCTAGCAGCTGGAGATGTTGGCGAGCTTGTGCTTAAGGATCGTGAACTTTTAAGTGATAGTGGTATTGTTATTATTACAGCTTCTATTGATAAGAATAGTAAGGATATTTTAGCTGGACCAGAGGTTGTTACGCGAGGATTTATTTTTGCTGGCGATAATGTTGATTTGATTAAAGATGCTCAAAAGATTGCTTTGGATGTTATTTTAGAAAATACGAAGAGTAATTATGTCGATTTTTCTAAGGTTAAGCTTGGAATTAGGGATAAAGTTGGCAAGTATTTTTACGAACAAACTGAGTGCAAGCCGATGATTTTAATTGTAATAGGAGAGGTGTAAGCCTCTTTTTCTTGCTTTTTTAGTTTTTTCTTTATATAATTATTTTAGGTGATAATATGAATAGGAAAGGTTTTACACTTATAGAACTTATTGGAGTTATTGTTATTTTATCTTTACTTACTTTAATTATTGTTCCTAATGTGGTTACTTATTTACAAAAGGGCGCTGAGGAAGGCGTTAAACAGCAAAATGAGATGCTTATTTTAGGGGCTAAAAATTGGGCTTCTGATAATAAAAATTTACTTCCAGAAGATGGGGAAAGTTTTGATTTATCTTTGAGTTCTTTACAAAGTGAGGGATATATTGAGAAGGATATAAGAGATCCTAAAACAGAAGAGATAATTGATCCTAATTCTACTTGTGTGGTTATTACAAGAAGTGGTCAGAGGTATAATTATGAGGTTAAAGAGTGCAGTTAGTCTTTGAAGGACTAGCTTTTTCTTTTGATTTATGTTATTATCTTTCCTGGGAAGTGATTAGTTATGTTGAAACCACATTTAGATGAGGCTAGAAAAAGAGGAAAAAGTTTAGTTAAAATAGAAAATTTTAAGATGCCTGATGAGTTTAAAGATTTAGGTAAGGGTAAGAGTTATTATGTTAAGACATATGGCTGTCAGATGAATGTCCATGATTCAGAAAATATTAAGGCTATTTTGGAGATGATGGGTTTTAAAGCGGCTTTAGATATGGAACAGGCAGATTTAATTTTACTTAATACTTGTGCGATTAGGGAAAATGCACATAATAAAGTCTTTGGTATGATTGGTAGACTTAAACATATGAAAGAAAAGCGTCCTAATATTATTACTGGAGTTTGCGGGTGTATGGCGCAAGAGGAAGTTGTGGTTAATGAAATTTTAGACAAGTATAGTTTTATTGATTTAGTTTTTGGAACGCATAACATTAATGAGTTACCTGAAATTCTTAATAAGGCTATCCATGAGAATAAGATTGAAGTTAATGTTAAGTCTATAGAGGGCGATATTATTGAGAATATGCCAGCTAAAAGGGATAGTAAATATAAGGCCTTTGTTAATATTATGTATGGTTGTGATAAGTTTTGTACATACTGCATTGTGCCTTATACTAGAGGTAAACAAAGAAGTAGAAGATTTGGCGATATTATAAGAGAAGTTAAGTCTTTAAAGGATGCTGGATATAAAGAGGTTACATTACTTGGTCAAAATGTGAATGCTTATGGTAAAGATTTGAATTTAGAGTATGATATGAGTGATTTATTAGAGGAAGTAGCAAAAACAGGGATTGAGAGAGTACGTTTTGTAACTTCACATCCTTGGGATTTTACGGATAAAATGATTGAGGTTATAGGAAAGTATCCAAATATTATGCCTTATATTCACCTGCCTTTACAGTCTGGCTCTGATAGAATACTTAAATTAATGGGCAGAAGGTATACTAAAGAATCTTATTTAGAGTTATTTAATAAAATTAAGAAAATTGTACCTAACGCTTCTATTACGACGGATATTATTGTGGGTTTTCCAGGCGAGACTGAAGAAGATTTTGAAGAAACTTTAGATGTCGTGAATGTTTGCAGATATGATTCAGCTTTTACATTTATTTTTTCACCTAGAGAAGGGACGCCAGCAGCTAAAATGAAAGATGATATACCGCTTGAGGTTAAAGAAGAGAGATTACACAAATTAAATGAACTTGTGAATAAATATGCGAAAGAGGCAAATGACAAATATTTAGGAAAAGTTGTTCCTGTATTACTTGAAAATGTTAGTGAGAAAGATAGTAATATGCTTGCTGGTTATACGGATACAATGAAGCTTGTTAATGTGAAGGCTTCTAAGGATATGCTTGGTAAAATAGTTTTAGTTAAGATTACAGATGTTAAAACATGGAGTTTAGATGGAGAGATAGCTTAGGCTATCTTTTAATATGTTAATTGACATAAAAAATTTTTTTTAATATAATATTAGGCAATATTTTAAGGAAGTGATTTTAATGGATCTTTCAAGTTTGGGAGCTAGTTTGATTATTAGTGGATGTATTTCTGCAGATACTTTTAGTGGTGCTTTAGTGGCGGCTACTATATTTGATAGTGATAAAGAGGCAATTGCTGCAAGTATTTTAGCAGCGATTGGTACTAGTATTGCGAGTGCTGGACTAGGTGTTAGTATAGTTGCCATTGATAATAATATTCAAGAGATTACGGGATATGTTGCTTCTTTATCTGATGAGGAGTTAGAAAGTTTATCAGAAGATTTGGTAGAAGCAGATATTTCTGATGTAGATATAGAAGAAGAGCTTGCTGATAGAATGGATTTATTATCTGAAAATAGTGAGATGTTTAGTTTAGATGAATATAGAGAATTACTTCAAGAAAGTGTTGTCAGTTATTTAAGACAGTTAAAATATTCTAATTCAGAAGAGTATGATAAAATTATAGAGTTATTTAGTGATGGTTATGATGATGGAGAGCTTTTTGAAAAAATATCAAAAGAGCAAGTGATAAAAAAAATGAATCTTTAAAGGGGATTATATATGAATATTTATTTAAAAGGATTTAAAAAAGGCGTATTTTATTTAGAAAAAATAAAGTATAAAGTGTTTAAAAAATTTCATATAGATGGTTTTGTTTTTAAAAAATTAGAAGCTAGACGAGATAAATTATTAACTCAGGCCAAAAATGAAGAAGAAAAAAAGAAGATTGCTTTTTGGTATAAACATAATTTGATGTTGATTAAAAGGGAAAATAACCGTGAAGAAAATATTAATTATCATTTGGATAAGGATAATCCAGAAGAAACTTTGTTTTGGTTAAATGTTAATAAAAAAATACATAAGAGAGGTTTAAAATTTAATTTTATAAAATTACCTATTTATATTTTGCTTTTATTTATGAATAATGTGTTTGGTAATTTTATTTTAGTTAATGTATTATTTATATTAGGATTAACTAAGGAGATTATTTCTTTAATTATAAATGGAAGCTGTATAATGCTTCAAAATTACAGTATAGATAGAGTAGAAAAATATATTGCTGGTCCATATCAAAAGAGAAAAGAAAAATTAGCGAGAAAAACTTTAGAATATGTACCTCTTACTGAAGTGACATCTAAAGTTATGGAGAAAAGTGAAACACTGCCTACGCCAGATGAGATGCTTGCGAGTTTGACTACTGATGAGCAAAGACGTTTGTTTTTGAAACTTGTTATGCAAGAACTTGAATATAGAAAAAGACACTGTGAAATGAGTAAGGTTAAAACTTTAAAAAAGATATAGTTAAATTTGGCTATTTCTTTTTCTATTGAAAAAAGTTTATTATTTTGGTATTATTGTTGTAAAGAGTAGGAGATAATGATATGGATAATGCTTCAAACAATAAAAATAAATTAAAAGAATTTGTTAAGAGGGTTGAGAATAATACTAATGATGCTTTAGAAGATTCTTTGATGGATGAAGATGCAAAAAGTGAAAATTTTAATGTTGATTATACAGATATTGTGAAAAATTCAGCGAAAGCAAAGATTTCTAAGTTACCATGGCTTATTTCGATATTTTTAATTTTAATTATTGCAATTATGCTTGGTTTTATGTTTTTTAAAAATAATCCTAAAACTTTATTTACGCAGACGGTTGATGGTTTATTTAGTTATTTAGAAGATAATATTGATGAAAATGTTTATGATGTTATTGATGGAAATATTAGTTTAAATTATAGTTTTAATGGTGAAGATAATTTATTTAGTAGTTTGGATGGTATTTCTTTAGATATTGATTATGTTAAGGATAATTCTAGTTCTCAGGTATATGCGGATGTTTTGGTTAATGATAGTTTAGGCGATATACCAGTTAGTTTATTTAGTAATGGAAGTAATACTTATGTTTCTTTATCAAATTTATCTAGTAAGTATATTAAAATGAATAGTAATCCTTTGAGTTATTTTATTAGTGGTGCAGAGACGGAGGTTATTTTAAAAGGTGTAAATCAAGCGATTGACAAGGCAGTGGCAGAGGAGAAGATATACGGAAGTAAAGAGAAGATTAAGATTGATGGTAAGGATTTAAATACTTATATGATGCGCCTTATTATTGATGATAAAAATAGGGATAGAGTGCTTGAGAGTTTTATTAATACTTTAAAAGCTAATGATGAGTTGACGCAAGTTTTAGCTCATATGAAAAATATGAAGGAGAGCGATGTTAAAAAAGCGATTGAAAATTATTTACCACGTTTAAAAAGTCTTTTAAAAGAATATGGCAAGTTAGAGGTTATACTTTATATTGATGCGAAAAGTAATGAGTTTGTAAAGATGAATATGGTAAGTGATATCGGAACGTTTGATTTGACAGATGTTTCGGATAATAGATATACTTATAGTATTTCAAATAAGAAAACATCTATTTTAGAAAATGGTGAGTTTTCATTTACGGTAAATGATAGCAAGACAAAATATACGGTACATTTTTATTACAAAAAATCTTTGAATAATCAAGTTTTGGCTGAGAGTGATATTAATTTGAAATATACCAGTAAGAAGACAGATAGTTTTAAAGATTCTGAGGTTATTAAAGATATTTTGAATAATGAGATGAGTGAGATAGAAAAGTTTGATGTTTATTCTAAGTTTTTATCAGATCCACAGTTTAGTAAATTTTTACCGTTAATTCAAAAAATGGTTTAGGCCATTTTTTTGTGTACTTTTTTGGGTAAGAAGCATATCCTAAAGTGAGGGGTGATAAAGTGGCATCATATAAAGAAATAGTTACCAAGGCAATTATTGGTAAGGGTAAGAAGCATTTTAAAAATAGTTATAAGGTAAAGGCCGATAATAAACCGACAACGGTGCTTGGATGCTGGGTTATCAATCACAAGTTTAAAGGATATAAGTCTGGAGATAAAATAGGGGTTGATGGCTCGTTTGATATTAATATTTGGTATTCTTATGATAATGATAGTAAAACAACGGTTATTAATAAAAAAATCGAATATAATGATTTATTTAATGTAAAACTTAGGGAAAATGCAGATTTATCTGGCTCTGATATTATTGTAAGATCTTTAAAACAGCCAACTTGTTTTTCGGTTAATGTTGAAGATGATGATATGATTTCTTTTAATATCGAGAAGGAACTTGGTGTAGAGATTGTTGGCGAGACAAAGGTTAAAATTGCAGTTGAGGATGATGAGGAGCCTTGGGATGAGATAGTGGATGATGTAGATGAGGATACTTTGAAGGAAATTGATGAGAAAGTATCGGAAGATTATTTAAAATAGGTGCGATGTTTCGCACTTTTTTGATATAATTATTTTGGAGGGTTTTATGACGAAATTATACTTAATTAGACATGCTTTTACGCCAGCTAATAATGCGAGTTATAACAATCAAAGAAATCTTTGGAAGATTGCGAAGGATAAGGATATGCCAATTGAAAAAGAATATGGAGTAAAGCAAGCTTTAGAGTTGGGTGAATTTTTAGATAAGTTAAAAGGTAAAATTTTAATTATTTCTAGTCCTTATTTTAGGGTTCAACAAACACTCAAATATGCTTTATCTAAAATGCATGGTGATTATGAGATAGAAGTAAATGAAGAATTAAAAGAATTTAATTCTGGGGTTCATTATGCTCATACGGTGGATGAGGTTTTAAGAATGTATCCTGAGAGTAAAAAATATTTTGAGGATGCTAAAAAAGATTTAGATAATGCTATATATACAGGTGGTGAAAGTAGAAATCAGGTTAAAGCAAGAGTTAAAAAACTTGCTTTAGAAATACAAAAGTTAACTTTATCTAATAAATATGATTATATTTTAATATTTGGTCATGGAACAGTTAA
>CALVRS010000073.1 GCA_944358725.1 uncultured Bacilli bacterium | reverse complement strand
TTTAGCACTTATTTTGTAATGAGTACGACGCATTCTTCCACTAGTTTTACTAACTTTTCTTGCTGGTACGGCCATGATAACACCTCCTATAATAAATCTTTTAACTTAGCTAGGCTACTTATGCCTTTTTCTTCGCTATCGGTTATAAGTTCCCAACCTTCGCCTTTAGTCTTCATGTTTTTGGCATTTGGACTAACAACTTTCATGGGAATTTCCATTAATATATTTTCCCATATTATTGGCAAAATATCAATAGTTTTTTGTGTTTTTTTAGAGTTTTCGATGAATTCATCAATATTTTCATTAATTGTTATATCAAATGGATAGTCCACGGGCTCTAAAGTTAAACTACAAGGCAATATCATGGTGCCTTTAATGTTTAGTTCTAATTTAAAATCACTATTTAAGTTGCCATTGACTGATATTTCTTTCAAATCTAATATTTTGGCTTTTTCTAAATCTTCTTTAGGAAATGTGACTTTACCATTAATATCAATTTTTGGTTTAATGTTTAAAATATTTAAATCCAATTCCATCTAATCACCGTAAACATTATATAGTATTTTTACTTTCTTTTCAAGTTTTGTATATTTTAGACTATTTTTGACAAAAATAATTTTAGGTGGCGTTTATGAATATTTTAATATATGGAGCTATTTTTATTTTTAAGATTATTGAAGATGCATTAGCTACTTTGAGAATTATTGTGATAAGTAATGGCAAAAAAAAGCTAGGGTCTATTTTACAGTTTATAGTGACTTTAATTTGGATAATTTTAACGGGAACAGTTTTGATGGGACTACAAAAGGATATTTTGAAGGCGATTGCTTTTGCTTTTGGTTCTCTTTTTGGTTCTTATTTGGGTAGTGTATTAGAGGAGAAGATTGCGCTTGGAACTAATGCTTTTTTAGTTGAGGTTAATTTAGACAGTTCTTTAAATTTAATTCAAAATTTAAAGAATAATGGTTTTCAAGTTTCAAGGCTAAAGAGTGATAATGATGGTAAAGTTATGCTTATGATTACAGGAGCTAGAAAAAAGACTCGTTTGATTGTGAAGATTATTCGAGATATTGACAAAGAGGCTTTTATTTTAAGTGAGAAAGTTAAGACTCTTTTATAGCTTTATAGATTTCTTTAGCGTTATCGGTTATGATGTTTATATTTTTATTTATTTTAGTTAGTTCTTTTTTATTATTGATAGTCCACATAAAGGTTTCTTTTTGAGGAATTTTTTTATTATAAAGATAGTTTATAGAGTTAAATGAAAAATTATTATTTAAATGTTTAGTATTTATTTTGAGACTTATGATTAAGCCTAGTTTATGGTTTGTCTTTGTTTTTAAGTAGTTTAAAAAATCATAGTTGAAACTGCATATATAGTAATTTAAGTTATATTTACTGATTGTGTTTAGTAAAGTTTTAGCAGTTTGTTTGATATTTTTTTCTACTTTAACTTCGATCATTATTATTTTATCTATATGGATGTTTTGCAAAACTTCTTCTAAAGTATTTAGACCTTGTTTTTGTAGTTTTTTAGCATTAGTATGATTGATATAGTAGCCTTTTGAAAAAATATCATGGGTAATAATTAGTTTTTTATCTTTTGTTAATCTAACGTCTATCTCTATACCATCTACATATTTAGTATTTAAACTATGTAATATGGCTTCTAAGCTATTTTCTTTATGGATACCATCGTTTGCTCTATGACTAATTATTTTCATAATAAAGTATATTTTAATATGAAAAAAATATAACTTATACGTTATATCCTTTTGTTCATTAATGGTTTTACTATTTCATAGAGTTTATCATTTATTTTTTGAATATTATTTGGCATGCCATCTTCGCCAGCGCATTCGATTTTTTGAAAGTTATATTTTTTAGCAAGCTCTAAATAAGCTTTTTCGGCATGTTTTAAATGATTTTCATCTTTTTCATGTCCATCAGCTTTTTCTTTACGATTTGCTTTTAATTTTTGTGATGTTTTAGTTGGCATATGAAGGAAAATGGTTAGGTCTGGTTTGGGAAGTTCTAAGAGATTAAATTCTAATTTATCTAACCACTCATACATTTCTTCTCTTTCCTTTTTATTTTCTATTTTGCCGCCTTGATGAGCCATATTGGAGTAAATATATCTATCTAAGATTACATTATATCCTTGATTTAAGAGGAAGTTTATTTTATCTATATTATATTTACGATCAGCAGCATAAAATAAGGATGCAACTTTAGGATCAACGTTTGAAGAACCTTCTAGAAAATAGCAACTATCAAAATTTTCTTTACCAAGGTATGGACCACCAATTATTTTACCGGTTGGCGAGTTATAGTTTGGAAATGAGAAGTTTTGAACTTGATAGCCTTCTTCTCTAAGTCTTTTTATCAAGAGGTTTGTTTGCGTTTCTTTACCTGAACAATCTGTTCCTTCAATGGTTATTAGTTTTCCTTTCATATTTTTGTCTCCTTTTATATAAAACATGTTTATATTTAATGTTTTTTTCTTCTTTTTCATCTAAGATGATTTTTTCAAAATCATTTTTATTAAATTTTGGAAAATAAGCATCGGCTTTAGCAGTTGCATCTATTTCTGTCAGGTATAAGTTATCTGTATAATCCAACAGTTCTTTATATAATGATGCGCCTCCTATGTTATATATTTCTTCATTGCTGCACTGATATTTATCTAAAAATTCTTTTATGGAGTGTAATATTTGAACATTTTGAATGCTGATATTTTGGTGAGTTAAGACTAGATGATTTCTATTTGGAAGGATTTTTGGCAATGAGTCGAAGGTGTTTTTACCCATAATAATTGTATGATACATGGTTTTTTCTTTAAAGAATTTCATATCTCCTTTTAGATGCCATATCAATTTATTATCTAGCCCTAGTTCGTTATTTTTACCGATAGCGGCAATTATATTTAATTTCATTGGGCTAATGGAAATCTGATTTTACCATGGTGTTTATAGTTTAGTAATTTAACGTCTTTACACTCTTTTGAGTTATCGAAGTCAAAGAAATCAGTTATTTCTTTATTTAACCATAACTCTGGTGCTTTTAAGTCTTCGAGTTCTTCTCCACGTTTTATTTGCTCTTTGATGCCTTCAATTTGATTTACGTAAATGTGAGGATTTTTAATTGACCAATCTAATGTACCTGGTTTTAGGTTTGTGACTTGGGCAAGCATACTTAAAAGAACGGCATATTGAGTTACATTAAATGGAAGTCCTAATGGAACATCACAACTTCTTTGATGGACCCAAGCATTTAATTTACCATCTGTTATATCCCACTCACTAGACCAAACACATGAAGGTAATACTGCTGTATTTATGTATTCGTCTTGCCACAGGCTTATGACATTTCTTCTATCGGTTTGATTATGTTTTAAATTATGAATTAGGTTTTGAATTAATTCATATTTGCCGACGATATATCCATAAGCTGTTCCAATAGTATGTGCATATTTAGGTCCATAAAATTTAGCGCTTTTGATGTTTATATCTTTAAGACTTTTTGCTTTTATTATATTACCATTTTCGTCTGTTTTAGGTTTTAAATCAGCAGTATGTTTTTGTTTGGGAATGCTATAAACGTCTAAGACTGGTACTTCTTTATTTTTATCAAATGGTGTTTTTTCACTTGGAGCTTCATAGATTCGATATATACCATCTTCATCTACTTCCCACTCGTCCCAAATATGAACATTTCTTTCCTTTAGCCATCTTACATCATTAGACTGAGCTTGATATATCCAAAGCATTTCTAAGACAGCTTGTCTTATAAATAGTTGTTTGGTGGTTAAAATTGGAAATTCTTCTTCTAGGTCAAAGTGAAAGGTATGGGATGGCAGTTTGATTGTATCAACGCCAGTTCTATTTTCAGTTAAGGTGCCACTTTTTAATATTCTTTTACATAAGTCTAAATAGTCTTTGTCCCATTTAGCCATTTTTATCACTCCTTTATTTCATTATTTTCAAATTTTATATCTAAAAATTTACGACTAGCTAGAAAGTCACACATATGAACAAATCTTTGATATTTATTATGTGGAACTGGTAAGATTACATCACTATAAGGGTTTGTATTAAAGGAACCCATATGTGATGATATAACATTTACAAGAAATTCTATTTCTTCATTTGTAAAAGTTGTTTTATCTTTATTTTCCTTGATATAGTTTGCCATTAATATCGGATGGTCAAATCTAACATATTTTTCTTTTATTTTTCCATGTTTAAGGCCATCGTGCATGATTAAAGCAATAATCATTAAGTCTTTTTCATCTTCGTTAAATGAATAGCCAATTACTTGGTTTTGTGAAAGTTCATGAGCTAGTTTAACGGCCACTTTAGTATGTCTTACTAATCCACCCTCGCCTAAGGCAAATGATGGATGATATTTACCGGTAGAGCTTGCCGGAACTTCGTAGAAATAATCGGGCAATAAGTCGATTAGTATTTGGGCATTTTTTTTATATCTTTCGTTTTTGATATATTCTAATTCTTTTGCGAATGTGTTTGTCATTTTACCACCTACTTTAAGATTATCACAAACTAATGTTTGTG
>CALVRS010000072.1 GCA_944358725.1 uncultured Bacilli bacterium | reverse complement strand
GGCATGTGTGTTAACCGCTTCACCAACGGGCCAAAAACAAAAATGGTGGGCCTGGTAGGACTTGAACCTACGACCCCACGCTTATCAAGCGTGTGCTCTAACCAACTGAGCTACAGGCCCATTTGTCGTTTGACTTTATCATTGTACCTTATTTTATGAAATTTGACAAGAGTTTTTTAAACTTTTTTTACAATATCTCAAATTTCTTCTATATTCTAGCACACATAGAGCCAAATGATAACCAAAATTTAAAATTTTCTCAAATTTTTAACTTTATTACAAGCTAAAGCAAGCTCTTTAATCTCACCATGATAAAAATCATTTTCTTCATCAAAATTAATACCTAACTCATCAAACAAACTGGTAATCTTGTCTATATTGATTTCCATATCACATACTTGTTTGCCTAACTGAATAAGTTTTTCCTTAAGTATTTTTAGTTTTTGCGTATGTATAAGTTGTTCATAAGCTTCTAAAGTACATCTTGAATTTCTTAATTCATCTTTTGAAGGAAGATAACGTGATTCAAACATCAAATCATAAATTACCATTTCTTTAGTCTTTTCATCAAAGTTACCACCACTTTCTAAACGAAAGCCTTTTTTTCTAACAGTTTTAATAATAAACCTCGGTAAATAAAAAAATACCAAAACACAATCATTATTTAAATCATATTGTTCATTAAGAAAGCCATCAGAAAAAACATCATCTTCCCTATAAAAAATTCTACTTAAATATTCGTTCTTAATTTCACCTTCAGGTTGATAATAAAGTTTAACTATCTCTCCTATTTTGGTAATATTTGAAGGAAAATTTAAATATATATAATCAATATCCAACTTATTTATTTCATTCAAATTTTCAGTAACTCTTTTGAAATATTCTTCTCTTTTATCTTCATTAATTAAATTCACATTATAAGCAATATAAAATAAAAATGAAATATAATCATCAAACTTACTTAAAAATTCTTCCGCACTCCTACCATCAAAAACATCAAAAAATTCTCTATACCTCTCATAAACCTTCTTAGATTTTCTATCAATAAATGAAAAATCTTTTAATAAAGCATGTCTAATGACATCTTTATTGCCATATAATTCAAGTATTTCATTTAAAATTAAACAAGATGCTTCATAATTATTTTTAATATAATCCAAAAGCTTCAATATTAAATCATAATCAAGTTGACTAATTAATAGCCCCTTTGAAACAAACTCTTCATATAAATCCTTAAACATTTCTTTATACTTAGAATAATCAACTTCGGGATATAATGTATTGTTAACCATTATTAATTTCTCCTTTTACATAAAACTTTATCCATCTTCTTTTTCACTTTTTTTAATAATAAATTTTTATCTAAAAAGTAAAACTCACTAAAATCATCAAAACCTAAACTTTCAAGCAAAAAATCCGTATTCCTTAATTCAATTTCTAACTTCTCTAACTGTTTTTTTAAATGTTCCACACCTTTACTCTTCATCATATAATCATATGTAGCTAAATTGCTTCTTGTATTTTCAAGTTCTTCTTTGCTAGGCAATTTAGAAGCATCAAAAGCTAAATTGTAAATCGTAACTTCAAAATATTTATCATCAAAATCTTCCTTGAAAGCAAAATCATAACCAATTCCTCTGCCATTTTTTATAATAAAAGAAGGACTTTGAATCTCAACATCTACATATTCGCCATTATAACTATCTTCTACTTTTCCATCAGTAAAAAAATTTTCTTCTTTATAATATAAATAACCAGAAGGAAAAAGGCGCTTACTTCTACCCTCAGGATGTCCATCAAGAATAATGTTTTCATGAAAATCCCCACTAAGTAACTTAATATAAACTTTGTTTAAACCAAGATAAAATAAACTATTAAAATTAAAAATTACTTTATTCAAATACTGATTACGCTCTTCTAAAGTTTTACCATCTAATTCCTTAAAAATATCAAACATTAAAACACAGTATCTATCTAAATTATTACAAAAAACTGATTTTGAACTTCCATAAATCCTATTAAAAAAATTAATATACTCTTTTCTAATTTTATTGCCATTTACTATTCGAAATAAATTTTTTGAATTTTGAAATATAGCTTGACTAAGTTCAGGAATCCTCCCGTTCATTTTAATTTCCCTAATTTTATAAAATAAACTTTTAGCTTCATAATAATTATCTTTCATATAATTCAATAAATCTAATAAAACGCTATAATGATCTTTGTGATTAAAACATAAACCAGTCGTTGATATTTCTTCATTTAATTCTTCTAAAAAACCAGAAATTATATTTTCTTTTTTTTCAAGTAGTCCCATACCTACACCTCTTTTCAAGATTATAACACAAACTAAAAGAAAATATCAAAACATATCCTTATAATACTTAAAAGAAATTATCTTTAATGCTATCCTATCAATCAATTTTTCACTAATCAAATTATTATTAATTGCCTCTTTTATCTCTTTTATGCTCCTCGCATAATCTGTCACAATAATCAAATCATTACCAGATAAAATAGCTTTAACTGTTGAATTTTCAATATCATTAGTTGCCCCCATCGCTAAATCATCCGTCATAATAATGCCTCCAAACCCAAGCCTACCTCTAAGTAAATTATGAATAAGAAAAGAAAGAGAGGCCGGATTTTCATTATCAATACTATTTACAATATTATGACTAACTAAAACAGCTTCTGACCCCTCCTCAATACCAGCTTCAAAAGGTGGTAAATCATTTTTTAAAATATCCGAAAAACTTCTGCCATCACTCGCCGCTTGCGTATGTGTATCAGCATTATTACCATAACCTGGGAAATGTTTTAACGTATATGAAACCCCTAAACCTTTGCTAGCAGAAATTACTGTCCTAGCATACTCAGAAGTAACCTTACTATCTTCTCCAAGTGCCCTAAAATACATATAATCACTTGGATTAGTTGAAACATCAACAACCGGTGCTAAATTTAAATTAATTCCTAAATCATAAAGTAATTTACTCTTTTGAATTGTATCTTCCTTAATCAAATCAAAGCCACCACTTAAATATAACTCTCTTGAAGATTTAAAAGGCAAAGAAGCTAAATTAGGATTACTACTTATCCTAACAACCTTGCCTCCTTCCTCATCTACAGCTGTCAATATCGGAATTTTAGAAACACCTTGTAAATCACTCATCATCTTCTTAACTTCATCATACCCTTTATCTTTAAAATCTCTCGCAAAAAATACATAACCACCAAATTGATTTTGTGACAAAACACCTAATCCATCACTTTCTGGATATCTAACCAATAATAACTGGCTAATTTTCTCATCTAAACTCATATTTTCTAACTTTTTATA
Source organism: uncultured Bacilli bacterium (assembly GCA_944358725.1). Taxonomy (GTDB): domain Bacteria; phylum Bacillota_I; class Bacilli_A; order RF39; family UBA660; genus Coprosoma. The sequence goes on along the minus strand of CALVRS010000072.1, from coordinate 768 downwards.
AGCTAAATCATAATATTTATTAAACATACTATTACTAGAAACATCTTCTTTAGTCAAATCACACTTCAAAACCTTAACCTCTTGAATAGCTTTATTTTCATCAAGTAAACCATCATACTCTATTTTAATATTATCTCCAGCACTAAAATCATTTTCCAAATTAAAAACATAAATAATATTATTACTATCCATAACTTTTAATAAATGATTATCACTCTGTAAAATACTAGCCATAAGTATTTTATTTTCTTCAGTTATTTCTTCACCATGCTTATTATCACTAAAAGAAAAAATATAAAAACTAAAAATAACTACTAAAAATAAAATAAATATAATAATCTTTCGCATATCATCACCATCCTAATTATATTAACGTTTAAACAAAATAAAAGTCGATATCTCGTTTAATTAATCATAAATTCACAAAAAGCCCAAATGAGAAAGGTAAATGCAACTTTGAAGAGTTAAATGCAACCAGATATGCAAAAATAAGTAAAATAAGTAACCAACAAAGGTGAACTTTGTTGGAATAAATATTATTTACTTAAAAGAAAAATCAAGGGTCAAGATAAACTCACTAATGTTCGCCCTTGATTTTTCAATGTAAATTGGACATTTCATATTTTTTGTGATAATATATGTACATAAACATTATTAGTAAATTTATGCACGCAAAAGGAGATTGCTTTTGTAAAATTTTTTTTGAATTTCAAAATGCAACCTTGTAATTTGTAATATATTAAATTTACTGATGGTGCTTATTTATAT
>CALVRS010000071.1 GCA_944358725.1 uncultured Bacilli bacterium | reverse complement strand
ATGTTTTTTTTTTTTTTTTGTCTATTTATTATAAATTATTTTGGCAGTGCCTAGACAATAAGTATTTATGAGGTCAATTATTTCACTAGCTACTTCCATTAAATATTCAAAAGAGGTTGCTTCACTTCCTTCAATTATTATCAGGATATTTTTAGTGTTTTTTGTAATTAAAGTTTTTGGGTTTTGCTCGGTTTCTAATTTTTGAATAATTTCATTTTCACTTTTATAGATGTATTCGCCTTTGATGAGTTTTTTCTCTTCACCTGTTTTACTGATATATTTTTCTCCATTTTCAGCAAGTTTTAATATAATGTTATTTCCTATTTTATCTTTATCATAAATGAAAATTGGCAAGCGAGAGTCTAATGTTACTATATAATAAAGATGCATTAATTTATTTTCAGTATTAAATTTTTCATTTTTTAGAAATTTTTTTAAAATTTGTTCGTTGATGGGTGTATTTTTATGTCTTTTGATTCCTATTTTTTTTTTTTTGTTATGAATTCATTTTAATATTAAATTTGTTTCATTATTAAAATTTTGGTATTTCTTTTTTAAGGCTTCATAGGCGTTTTTTTTGAATTCAATAAATTTTTTATTGTTTTTAAATATATCAATATTATCGATTGTGATGGCAATTATTTTAAGGCCTAGGTCTAAAGTATCACGGCTAGCTTTGAAATTCATATATGTCCCCCTTATTTTCTATAATTATTATACAAAGTTTTTATTAACGTTTCAATAGAAAAGAAAGCTAAAAAGGCTTTCTTTGTTTATTTTAACCAATTAAAATCGTTTGGCGATATACAGTATTTTTTATATGGTTTAGGAACAGATAGGGTATCGCCAATCATGAGCAAATGAAATTTTATTTCTTGATTTTTATATTTAAATATTTTACTTTGTTCATCTATTTCAAATAATTCTTTAAATCCTTCAATTTTAAATTGATAGTCTACATTTTGAAATCCTTTTGGGTCTACAAAGTATATGTCATATTTATCTTTTTTACATATCCAAAAGATAAAGTCTGGATAGAATTTATCATATTTGTTGGCTTTTTCATTAAAATACCAAATATATATATTATCTAGTGTTTGATCTATTTTAGAAAAATACCATTCAAAATTTAAGGTGTTATTTTCTAAATATGAATTTAAGTTTTCGATAAATTCTCTTTCTGAGTCAACATTTATGACATGTTTGATATATTTTATTTTATCATTTGCAGTCACTATTAACGGCGAATAATAATGGTTTGGAATATTATATAGCGATAGTTCTGATTCAAAGTCATTTTTGCTATTTAATTTTTTATAATTTATTATTTTACTAGTATATTCTTCTAAATCAATATTTCCTAAGAGAAATTCATTTTTTATTTGATTTAAATCTAAATTATTACTATTTTCTAAAATATGATTAATCAAATTTTGTAATTTGTTATATTTATCTTCTTGAAGTGTTGTTTTTATGTGTTTAAAATGGGTTATATCATTTTCATTGATATTTCTAATTTTACTGACATAATGTTCTTTTTGTTTGATATGTACAATGATGTTACTTAAAGTTTTTCTAATGTCTTTATAATTATAATAATCTTCAAATATAAATATACTTTTATTTTTGAAAATTTCTTTTAAATATTCGTAATCTTTTGCGGAAACATTATATAAAAGCATGAATAAAATTTTATCATATGAGTTAAAAATTTCTTTAACTTTTTCGAAGCATTTTTTAGATATACAAAATTTAGATTTAGAGTTAAAATTTTCATTGATTTTATATTCTGGAACTAATAAAGGAAAAGTTTTTTGATTAATTTTCATTGGGTTTAATACTAATTCATCTTCTACTTTTTGTTCATCTAAGGTATCTAAGATAGTATTAATTGCAGTTTTATTTGTTGCATATATGAATAAAGTTTCCATTAATTCATTTTTAAATGAATCATTGGCTTTGGCTCTTTTTCTATTATTAACATCTTTTAATACAGGCTGAATTCTAACGCCTCTACCTATACTTTGTAATACGAATTTTTTGGCATCATTTGATCCAATATTAATGAAATTTATTACGTTTGGTCTATTACTATCCCATCCTTCGTAAAATGCTCTACTACCTAATAGTATATTGATGTGACTAGTATTTTTGTTGATGGTATTAAAATATTTATTATTTCCATAGCTTTTTCCTATTTGATAGTTTGAACTTAATTTATCTTTTCTAAATTTAGTGGCATCCCCTATTTTTATGAGCATAAATGGTGTGGTTGATGTTTCTAATTGAAGGGCTAGTTCTTTAGTTCCATCTCCTAGTTTTATTTCAATTTTTCCATGTGCATCAGAATTAAATATTTGTTTTAAAACATCTTTGATGGTTATGTTTTTAATAGAAGCAGAATAGTTACCTTTTATTTTATCATATCCAATAGAATATTTTTCTCCTTCGACAAATTCTTCAGCTAGTTCTTCTTTTGCTAATTCAAATGACTGTTTATCTATTGTTCCAACAGCAATTTTTTCTATTTCTTTGAAAAACATATATAGATCTGAGTCTTCTTCATTTACAGTATCGACTAATGTGACTATTAATGGGTTATGATAGAAGCCATCTTTTTTATATTTTTTTATTAATGTACTAGTGATTAATGATTTTAAAACTTGTTTTTGTTTTAATGAATCATTTAATTCATCTTTTTTATTAAATGTAAAATATGAATTACTTACAAATATGTTTTTACCATATCCATCATTGATAAATTTTTCTAAGTTATAATTATAGACTGTTGTGACATAATCAATTTTATCGGTAAATGTGGCCGAGAAGTTAAATAGAAAACCATTTCTAGTCCACTGGGTTATATAATTTTGTCTTTTAGAATCACCGGATTTATCGCCTTTATGGGCTTCGTCTAGTAATATAAACCATTTTCCTTCATTATCGTAGGCTTCAACATTTATTTGTTTATCTTTTTCTGATGTAGATAATAGATCACTTCTATATATGAATACGTTAATATCGTCAAGTAATGACAAAGAGTTTTTGACATTGTCATAGTCTTTTAGGCTATTAACTGAGATAATTCTCGATTTACAATAGTTATATCTTTTAACTTCTCTTTTAAATTGATTTTCTATATTGCTATCGGGAAATAGTATCATTATATCATTTTTAGGCAAATAGCCTATTTTTTGTAAGTAATCTATTATCTCGATCATTTTAATGATTATTATAGTTTTGCCACTTGCGGTTGCCATCCAAAAGCATGCTCTATTAAATATATTATAACCTTCTATATATTTTTTTTCATCTTGATTTTTTATTTCATAATATTTTGAGGCTATATCAAATAGCATGTTTTGTTTTCGTTTAACAACATCATATATTCGAAAACTATCTTGTTCTAGGCCATTTTCTATGCATTTATCATATAAAAGTTTTTTTCCATTATCAGAAGAGTAATATAAATATAATAATTTGATTACATTTTTTATAGCTTCTACTTGATAAGGAAATAATTCTTTAATACTATTTGAAAACGATGAAATGTTAGGAATTTGCCAATCTCCTAATGATTCATAGTTGATTTCGTTTACTATTTTGTCATAAAACAACTCCATAATTATTCACCCCACCATAAATATGGTTTTAACAAGTTAAAGAAATGCTGTTTTTCTTCTTCTGTCATGTTATTATAATCATATTTTTCAGTTATTTCTTTTTGATCATCTAGCATGATTACTTTGTCTTTAGTAATTTTTTTAATTGGTAAGCCTAATATATTTGATATTGTTTCAGGTAAATCAATGTTTTTGAATAGCTTATCTAATTTAATGTTTATATGTCCATCTTTTGTTATATCAAAATTAGCTAACATTTTTTTGTCGGCGAAGAAGGTATATTGATTATAAATATTTTCATCAAATAGGTCTAATGTTGTTTTTTCATTATATGAGGCTTTAGATAATGAGTCTTCATATTGTTCTAATTCATAATATTTGAAAGCTCCTCCACCTTTCCAATTTAGATTTCTGGTTAATTGAGGGGTTCTAGGACTATAATCATTTGAATATGGTTTTTTGACATAAAATTTTTCATCGCCAGCTAGAACATGTTTTAGTCTACCGATGATACCTACTTTATTTCCATCATCATAGAAGGTGTCCCAATGACTTCCGAGCTCAAAGCCTAAAAATTTTCTATTAAGTTTTTTAGCAACAGCTATAGAAGTTCCACTTCCGGCATAGAAATCCATAACTATGTCATTTGGTCTAGTTTGGGCTTGAATCATTCTTGCCAATAGATGTTCTGGTTTTTGACCACCATTAAAGAAATATGATTCGTTATTTCCTACCTGAGTATATAGGAAACTTAATATATCTGTCCAAATCATTCCTACAGGATCAATTTTATTTTTAAAGTCAAAATATTTTTTTTCAAATTTTCCTTCGTTATTATACATTTCTACAAAGGTTCCTTTATCATCTTTTTGAATATCTAACCAACCAATGTTTTTTTCTTTTCGCTCTTCTTTGGCTTTTCTAGCGTCTAAAACGTTTAACAAGGTATATTGTTTATTGAACTGATTTAATTCGTTATTTTTGGCATAGTGCAAGATACAATTAGTGTTTTGATACCAGTTATTTTTACTATGTTTAAATCCTGTATTTCCGCAGGTATCCCAATATAATTCAGCTTTATAGTTTTCGGGTAAAAAGATATTATTTAACAAAATTCTACCATAATAATTAGCATATCTATCTAAATGAAGATATATTCCGCCAGTTGGTTTTAAGTAATGTTTAGCGATGGTTAATCTATCATTTAATATTGATAACCATGAAGAATCTTGATAGTTATCTACATATTCGAAATCATATCCTGTATTAAATGGAGGATCTATATATATGCACTGTATTTGTGATTCATATTTATTTTTTAAGGTATTTAATCCTTGATAATTTTCGGTATGGATTATTCTACCATCTAATTGTTCATCTAAGTTTTCAAAGCAACTAATTAAGTCTATTTCAATATTTTTAAAATATTTTGTATCTATAGGTAAATGAGAATTTAAGGTAATATCGTCAATTTTAAAATCGTCTTTAACTAATTTTAAAAGTTTCCACTCTTCTATTTGTTTTTTTAAACCACTATGTTTTTTTATTAATTTTATTGATTTTTCATTTAATTTATCTAATGTAATTACATAATTTGAATTCAAGGCGAATTTAGGTTTATTCCAAATTTTTACTAATTCATTTTCGAATCCAGAAATAAAGTTTATTAGTTTTTTGGCATATTTTTTTAATGTTTTTATTTGCATGAGCCTTTTTTGTTCAAAACAGTTATTTTCTTCTAATAGAATTTGATTTAAGTACATATCTAATTGTTCATCTAAAAATAATTTAGCATTTTTATTTATGAAAAAATCAATACTATTTTGTTTTTCAAATAATTTAATGGCTTTATCAATTATATATTCATCTACTTGAAATTCAGAGGCTAGTTCATCAATTTTGGTTTTTTTTCGGTTTGCTTCATAATCTACTGATACGATGTATGTGGTGTCTCCACTATTTTTATCATGTAAGTTTGTTTTTTCTTTTAATTTATTTTTGAATGTATATAATATATTTTTCTTTTCGTTATTTTGTTTTATTTGTAGTTGTGATACATCGAATTTAAAAATATAGTTTAAAGTTTTATCTTCATTTTCAACTTTGATTAATTGATTTTCAAAAATTTTATCTGATTTTATGTAATATAACATGTTTGTTTTCCAAAATAAGACGACGTCTTTATTATCGGTATATATTTTTTCATATACTTTTTGCCAATTAGCAGATTTGACAAAATAAATACTTCCGGATTCACTGAAATATTTATCAAAAAAATTACATAATTTATCATAAAAATCTTCTTTGAAATCTTCTGTTATGGTGCTATCTTGATTTACTTCTTTTCTAAATTGTTCAAGTACTTTTTTATAATATTTTTCTTTTATTTTTAATAAATTGACAAAGCCCCCTTTTCCTTCGATTTTTGCGCCTTGAAAAATTCCTTCTAGTGAGTTATAAAATTTATTTTCTTTTAGCATAAGTTTGTCCTCCAATTTAGTTTTTTAAATATTGTTTGATGTTTATCAATATGAAAATATTTTATCATGTTCAATTTGAAATGTCTATAATTTCGGGTAAAAGGAGCGCCTGTTTTACTATATAAAATGAGAGTTTTTTTATTTGTATTATTTAGATGATTAATCTAAATTAGTGGTTTGGCTAATTTGCTTTTTAATATATTGATATTTTTCTAAGTCTTCTTTACTATTTTTTAAAAAGTTTATACTATCTTCTTTAGCTTTTAAAAGAAGGTCATAATCATTTTTGATATCAGCGAGTTTAAAGTTCATATCGCCACTTTGTCTTATACCGAATATATCGCCACTACCTCTTAGTTTGAAGTCTTCTTCGCTAACTTTAAAACCATCATTTGTTTTGGTTAAAACTTCTAATCTTTTGGTTTCTTTATCACTTATTAATATGCATGTGCTTTCTAAGTTACTTCGGCCAACTCTTCCTCTTAACTGATGAAGGGCTGAGAGGCCAAAACGATAACTATCAAATATGACTATCATGGTTGCGTTTGGAACATCGATGCCGACTTCTATGACGGTGGTGCTGATTAAGATTTGTATTTGATTTTGTTTGAATTTTTCCATGATTTCTTCTTTTTCTTGGTCTTTCATTTTACCATGCATAATGCCAATTTTACATATTTTACCAAAGGCTTTTTGCATGTTTTCTTCTAATTTATAGATGTTTTCTAAATCTATTTTATCGCTTTGTTCGATTAAAGGGGCAATAACATATATTTGGTGGTGCTCTTTGATTTGCTTTAACATCATATAAAGAACATCTTTTATTTCTTTATTTGTTTTGACATATGTTTTTACAGGTTTTCGGCCACCTGGCATGGTTTTAATACTGGATATATCCATATCGCCATAAAGGGTTAAGGCGTAAGTTCTTGGAATTGGTGTGGCACTCATGTATAGGATATCTGGGGTTTTTCCTTTATTTTTTAAATTTCCTCTTTGGTTTACGCCGAAACGATGTTGTTCATCGGTTATGACAAGGCCTAGATTTTTATATTTTACATCTTCGCTTATAAGAGCATGGGTGCCAATGATAATATTGGCTTTACCTTCTTCTATTAAGGCTTTGGCTTCTTTTTTTTCTTTATTTTTAAGTTTTCCTGTTAGTAAGATGACGTTTAAATTAGGAAAAAGTTTGATGCAATTTTGATAGTGCTGGGACGCTAAAATTTCGGTTGGGGCCATTAAGGCACCTTGGTAACCGGCTAGGTAATTTATATAGAGGCTAATGAAGGAAATGATGGTTTTACCACTTCCAACATCGCCTTGAAGAAGTCTATTCATTCTTTTGTTTCCTGTTAAATCATCATATATATCTTGTATGGCGGTAATTTGATCTTTAGTTAATTTAAAGGGAAGTTTTTCAATAAAGTTTTCTATTTTATCATATGGGACTTTTCTTGCCAGTCCATTATCTTTTTTCTTTGCGGTTTTTAGATTATTTATTTTAAGCATGAATATAAAAAGTTCTTCATATTTTAATGTATTTAAGGCTAATATTAGTTTATTTTTTTCTTTAGGGTTATGGGCTATTTTGATTGCTTCATTTTTATCCATGAAATTATATTTTTGGATGATTTTTTCAGGAAGAGTATTTTGAATTGTTATTTGATTTAAGGCTGAGTTTATTATTTTAGATATTTTAGCACTATTTATTTTAAAAGATGAGTGATATACTGGCTCAATTAATGGTTTATTTATGAGGCCAAATTTGATATCGCTTGCTGTTATGGTATTATGTTTTTGATCATATTTACCAATTACGGTGATTGGGGTTTGAATATTTAATTTACTTTTTAAAAAGGCTCTATTGAATATAACAATATTTGTTATAAATGATCCGTTATTTAATCTAAAGGTCATTTTGTTTAGTTTGCGGTTAAAGTGAAAAACGTTTGGCAAACTTTCGACAAGGCCACCAATGGTTATTTTATCGCCATCTTTGAGGTTGTTTATATCGGTATTTTCAATTATTTCATATCTAAACGGATAATATTCAACGAGGTCTTGAACTGTTTTAATGCCAAGTTCATTTAAATATTTTGTGGTTGTAAGGCCAAGCCCTTTGATGTTTGTTAATTCCATTTTATTCTCCTTTTTTATTTTTCTTTTGAAAATCTATTGACATATTTTTATTTTCTGATATCATATATTACACCAATTCAATTTCAGTTGAATTGGCGCTAGTGTAAACTAGCCAGCCCCTTTTTATTCTTTTATTTGGGACAGCCCTCAGGGGGGACTGTTCCTTTTTTGTATCTATTATAATTATACAAGATTTTTTTTGTTTTTCCTTTTTTTAGAAGAAAAAAATTCAGATTTTTCTGAATTATTTGATGAGATCAATAATAAGATGAGGTTTTTTTACTTTTTCTTGACTAAATTCATAGCAAGATAAAAGTTCTTCGTCACTTATTTGTTTTTGATTATAATAGATTGTAGCTAGTGGTTCATTTTGTTTAATATAATCCCCTACTTTATGATTTAAAACGATGCCAACAGTTAGGTCTATTTTTTCATCTTTATTTAATCTTCCAGCTCCTAATTTACGGGCTAGTTTGCCAATTTCAAGGGCATTTATTTTTTTAATATAGCCTTCTTTTTTGGATGTGATTATTTTTTTGTTTTTGGCTATTTGAATATTATTAATGTTACCTTCTTGAGCTTTTACCCATTTTAGCATTTTTTCATAGGCTTTACCGTTATTTATGTTTTCTTCTACTTTTATTTTTGCTTCTTCTTCGCTAATATTTAAAGCCATAGAGGTCATTAATGATGCTAATTTTATAACGAGGTTGGTGGCATCTTCTGGGCCTTTTCCTTTTAAGATGTTGATTGCTTCAATTACTTCTAAAGCGTTTCCGATGGCGCATCCTAAGGGCTCATCCATATTGGTAAGAAGGCAAGCTACTTTTTTATGATAGTTTTTACCGATTGTTACCATAAGGCTAGCTAATTCTTGAGCTTCTTTTTTTGTATTTACCAAAGCTCCTGACCCTACTTTAAGATCTATTACGATGTTTGAAGCGCCGCTTGCTAGTTTTTTACTCATGATGCTTGAGGCAATTAGTGGGATTGAATCAACGGTTCCGGTAACATCTCTTAGGGCATATATTTTTTTATCAGCGGGAACTAGATTTTCCATACTACCAACTAAAGCTAGACCAATATTATTTACTTGCTCTTTGAATTTTTCTATAGACATTGATGTTTTGAATCCTTCGATAGCTTCTAGTTTATCTATAGTTCCTCCGGTATGGCCTAAACCGCGGCCACTCATTTTAGCTATTTTGACACCTAATGAAGCTACTAAAGGAATAAGGGCAATTGTGGTTTTATCGCCTACTCCCCCAGTTGAATGTTTATCGGTAAGATTATCGATGCCTAGGTCTAGGGTTTTACCACTTAGAAGCATGATGTCTGTTAGGTTTATGGTTTCTTCTTCTGAAAGGCCTAACAGGTCTATTTCGGTAAGTAAAGCTGCCATTTGATAATCTTTGATGGTTCCATTTAAATAATTATCTACGGTGTATTTTAATTCCTCTTTGGTAAGTTTTTCATTTTTTTCTTTTTTATCTATGATATCTAATATGTTCATATATATCCTCCCAAATATATTTTACTAAATTTTTTTTAAAAGAAAAATAGTTTTTGAAACTATTTTAAGCGAATATTTATTAATTTAACAGTTCTTTTGGTATCGTTACATAATCTTCTATACAGGTTTGGATATTCTTTAAATTCATTCAGTATTTCCATATCTTTACTTGAAATGCGAGCTTTATATTCTTCACCATCGGCAACAATATTGACTTGTTTATCTAGGCCTAGTAGTAAATCGACTGGTATATCTAAGACTTTACTTAGTTTTAAAAGATGATCTAAAGTTGGATTTCTGCCATCTCGTTCAAAGTAATTTATAGATGATTTAGAAACACCTATTAAATCACCTAATTGTTTTTGGGTTAATCCTTGTTTTTTTCTCGCATTTTTTATTTCTGTCCCTAGCATATAATCACCATATCCAAAATTATAGCAAGATATGATGCTTATTACAGTTAATTCCACCAGTAGTTAACTATCTATCTCTGGTACTAATTTTTTAAGATTTATACTTATTAGATGGATATTACGTTCTGGATTATTTAATAATGCTTTATAAAGTTTTGGATTTTCTTTGATGCATGATAATATTTTTAAGTCTTCTTTAGATAATCTTATTTGGTATTCTTCTTCATCATGTACAGTGATTTCGCGGCCTAATATTTCATCGGCTGTTATATTTAAAATGTCTAAAAGTTTGTTGAATATTGGCCAGCGTGGTGTTCTTTTGTTTGATTCATATTGAGAGATTTCGGCGGCTTTGATGCCAAGCATATCAGCAAGTTCTTGCTGGGTTAAGTTTGCTTCTTTACGAGCTTGTTTTAATCTTTGTCCTGCTAACATATTATCGTTATCCTTTCGTTAACTAGCATTATATCAACATTTAGCAAACATTACATCTTTTCTAACTTTCTGTTAGTTTTTTCTTGAAATTAACTTGAAGTTAATATATAATGTATTTAGAAAGCATTATTATTTTAAGGTATAGGTGATGTCGAAAATGAAAGAATTAAAAGATATGCGAATGAAAAATAATTTTACTTGCGAGTATATGGCTAATCATTTAAAGATTAGTAAACCGTTTTACTGGCAAATTGAAAATGGCAAACGAAGACTTTCTTACAAGATGGCAGTAAAGATTGCGAAAATTTTTGGATGTAAACCTGATGATATTTTTTATAATGAGTTTAAAAATGCCGAGTAAAAAGCCGTTTTATATTTCTATAAAACAGCTTTTTTATTAGGAGTGTATTTTTATATTTTTATTTTCTAGCAGATAAAAAGGTTATTTTATCTACGACTACTTCTGTAATATATTTACGGCCATTTTCAGTGTCATAGTTATATGTCTCGACACGTCCTTTAATGCCAACTAGGTCGCCTTTTGCACAGTAATCACATGTTCTTTGAGCTATTCCTTGCCATAGTTTACAATATATGAAATCTGTTTCGTATTCGCCTGCTGAATTTTTATAGGCTCTTGGTACAGCTAAAACCATTTGGCCCATTTTTTTGCCAGTTTCAGTAACGAACATTTCTGGATCATTAGCTAAACGGCCAACTAAAACTATTTGATTCAACATAATTCCCTCCTTTCGTGTGAGTACTATACATGATGTTTTATGGGAGTGCAAAAGTGTAAAATAGTATTTTGTTTGTTTTTTTTATTTCAATTTTTGATTTTTTTCTAGCAAAATGGTGTTTTTTTAGAAAAACTTATCTAGTTTTTGCTAGAAAATGAAAAAACACAAGTTTTTTAACATTTTAGTTCAACTTGTGTTTTTTTTGCTTTTCCGGTTTTATAATCGATGGTTACGCTAGCGTATGTATTAGTTTTATGACATTTTTCAAGTCCTTTTAAGTCATAGTTTTCGCCATTTTGATTGGCTTTTTCTAAGTCTTCTAAGGTTACTATGTAGCTATTGGCGCTATCGTTAGCGCTGACATATTTTTCAAAATAATCACGACTAGCGGTGTCTATTTTCTTTTCAAGTTCATTTATACCTTCTTCATTTTGCTTAAAATATAAATAAGCTATTACACCAGATGTGATAATTAAAATTAAGATGATTAAAATAATTATTTTCTTTTTCATTTTTATCCCCTTCTACTAAAAATAATTTTTTAATAATGCGTTTAGTTCAACAGCATATTCCATTGGTAAGTTTTCTCTAAATTCATCGATAAAACCGATAATTAAAAGTTCTTTAGCTTTTTCTTCATCTAAGCCCCTACTCATCAGATAAAATAATTTTTCTTCATCTAGTTTGGAAACTGTGGCCTCATGTTCTAAATATGATGAGGAGTTTTCGACGATGTTTTTTGGAATGGTATCACTTTTAGATTTATTATCTAATATAATAGTATCACATTTTATGATACTTTTAGAGTTAATTGCTTCTTTGGCAATTTTAACAGTACCTCGGTAGTTACTGATACCACCATTTGCGGCAATTGATTTACTGATGATATTGCTAGTAGTATTAGGAGCAAGATGGATCATTTTTGCTCCTGCATCTTGAATTTGGTCTTTAGAGGCAACTGCTACTGAAATACAATTACCACTAGCGTTCTTTCCTTTTAAAATACATGATGGATATTTCATATTTGTTTTAGAACCAATATTGCCATCAATCCATTCCATGGTACCATTTTCTTCAACAATGGCTCTTTTGGTTACTAGGTTATAGATATTATTAGCCCAATTTTGAATTGTGGTATATCTACAGCTTGCGTTTTTACCGACATATATTTCAACGACAGCGGCGTGTAATGAGCTAGATGTATGATATACAGCAGTGCATCCTTCCATATAATGGATATGACTATCGTCGTCAACAATGATTAGAGTTCTTTCAAATTGACCCATGTTTTTGGTATTTAGTCTAAAGTAGCTTTGAAGCGGTCTATCTATGGTAACACCTTTAGGAACATAGATAAAAGTCCCGCCACTCCAGACAGCTCCATTTAAAGCAGTGTATTTATTTTCATCGTATTTTACTAGATGGTTAAAGTATTTTTTGAATAGTTCTGGATGGTTTTTTAAAGCATCATCAGTACTACAAAAGATAACGCCTTTTTCCTCTAGTTCTTTAATCATACTATGATAAACAACTTCACTTTCATACTGAGCTCCGACACCATTTAGGTATTTTTTTTCGGCATCAATTAAGCCAACCTTTTCAAAGGTGTCTTTGACTTGACAAGCGACATTATTCCAATTTGATTCTACTTTATCTGTAACTTTTTTATAATAATTTATTTTATCGAAATCTATTTTTAACTCTGGACCAAAGTTTGGATTTGAAATTGTTCTAAATGCTTGATATGATTTTAGGCGAAATTCTGTCATCCATTTGGGCTCGTGTTTTTGTTTAGAAATTTCGATTATTTTATTTTCGTCTAAACCCAGTTCTTTACTCACGCTTATCACCTATTAACATTATACTAGATTTTGCCAAAAATAAAAAGCTATTTTTCATTAGCTTTTCATTATCTTTTAATTTATTTAAGATTTTTTTATCATCCTATTCCAAAGTATATGGATTATTTTGGGAACCATTTCCACCAGTGATTTTGATATCTGGAGATAAATAAACTGTTGGACGCACTGGCAAGTCTGATGTTACATTGGCATAACTAAATAAATTATAAACAAGTGTAGAGGAACTTCCATATGACGATAATAGCCACCAATTAGAATCGGAAGTGTATAACCATGTACTATTTTTACATACATTGAGATTGGCATTATACAAATATGAAGTAGAACAATAGCTCGGTTCAGAATTTGTTCTAAAATATTCACTTAAAGTTGGTAGGGCTATTTTTCCATTCCATGTTTTACTACTTTCAGTATTTATTTGGTCTTGTAAGTTATTATTTCCTTCTTGAACTGATCCAATATTCCATTTACCACTTGTTATTTGATTTTGTGCTTTTTCACTTAACTGATTTATATATGTCCCATTTAAATAACTATTTAAACTTGCGCTAATCCAATTGTTAGAAATAGCTGTATTCCATTTTAATTGATCTATGCTATCATCTTTTATTATTTTAATAGTGTTATCGCATTCAACTGATAAAATTCTCCAAATTTCATTATTAAATATTATATAATTATTTGGTGTAGCTCCTTTAAAAAAATACCTACATTCATATGGATCTTTTTCTAGATTTTCTATTAAATCACTTGCAGTCATTGATGTACATGTTTTATAAAGCTCATCTATTGCTCCTTGGACATTGGTACTTTCAAGTCCACTTTCTTTATTATCATATGTTACATCTCCACTTGGAAAATATGTGGCTGCTATTACACTTATACTAATTGCTGTTATTACTCCTAATGCAAAACCTATTAAATATTTCTTTAAAAATTCCTTTGCTTTTTTCATAATTTTCCCTAACCCTTCTTTGTTTATAGCTTTTATTTAAAATATTTTTCACTACTGTAATAGTATTATATCACATTTTATCGTTATTGTGGGGCAAAATTGTTTTTTTTATTCTTTTATTGAGAAAATTGTTTACAGGTGAAATATATGAAGTGTGAACATTTAGTATTTATTAGAAATAGATTAGGTTTATCTCAAAGGAGTCTTGCTAAATTTTTAAATGTTTCAAAATCAACATATGCAAGATGGGAGACTGGAGAAAGAATTATTCCTTTAAAACATTTAATTGATTTATGCAATTTTGCAAACACTTCATGCGATTATGCTTTAGGTTTAACTAATGTTAAAAGAAATTTAAAAGATAAAATTTATTTAAATAATAAAAATATAGGTAAAAAATTGAAGGAAGTGAGAATTAAAAATAATTTAACACAAATGGATATAGCGAAAGCTATTAATACAACACAATCTGTGATATCTGCTTATGAAAATGGTTTAGTGACTATTCAAACATCATTTTTATATGATATATGTGTTAAGTGTAAGGTGTCAGCAGAATGGATATTAAATTAAAAACTTTAGAATTTAATCTAAAGTTTTTAATTTATTCAATATTTTTTCAATACCCCACCATGAAAGTAAGGCACATTTTTTACGATTTGGATTTTTATGGATATCGTCAAAGACGATGGCTTCTTTTAGTATTTCTTTATCATATGGTTTTTCGTCAATCATGTTTAGGAAGTTTTGTAATATTTTTTTTACTTCAGGTACACTTTTACCAATTAAGGTAGTGGTCATGATGGAGGCCGATGAGATACATATAGCGCAGGCTTCCCCATCAAATTTGATGTCTTTTATTTTATTATTTTCAATTTTTACTTCGATATTTAATTCGTCGATGCAACTTTCGTTATTCATGTTTGTTTTGAAATAAGTTTTATCGTTGGTTAATCCTTTATTTTGCGGATTTTGGTAGTTTTCTAAGATTATGTCTCTTTTTAAATTATTATCCATTTAAATCACCTTCAATTTTTCCATAAACGGTTTCATCTAATTCAAAATAGAAGTTTCTAAGTTCTTCATAGGAGCAGAAGAATATTGTTGGCAGATTTAGGGTTGCTTTTTCTTTTAATATTTTTATGACGGTTTCTATGTTATCTGTTTTTTTTGTGCTTAATTTATTTATTTGTTTATCTTTATAAATATATATACCACATTTACCTTGACTATATAATGTTTCATCGGTGGCAAATAATATATCGGCATCGATGATGTCGGTTAATATTTTAGCGATGTTATAGATGGTGTTCATAAGGGTTAGGTTATGGGCACATTTTTCTATTTTAGTTTCTTCGACGATTTCTTTTATTCTAGTAAAAAGTTGATCATTATCTTTACTATCACAGGATAGTTCAGCATATATTTTACCATGTTTAGTACGAATATTAAATTCGCTATTTGGTATTTCTAGGGTTAAATCAATTAGTCTACCAATGGTATTTAAATGTGCATGGGTTAGTTTTAATATGATATAAGCTACTTGGTTTTTACCATGGCCAATACTGGCTAAGGCAGGAGTAAGACCATTATTATAGCATGTATGTAGCAAAAGTTCTAAGGAACGCGAGTCTTCGGCCATTTCATGAAAGTAAATACTTCTTTCTTGTTCATTTTCAAGATTTATATTTTTTATCATAAATTTTCTCCTTTTTCTTTTGATTTAAATTTTTGATACATCTGATTTTTTACTGTAATATTTCCTTTTGGCCTTCATATAGTTTTAGTATAAAGGAGGATAAAACATGGAAACACTTAAAGTACGGGCTAAAAGCAATCCAAATTCAGTGGCTGGAGCTTTAGCTAATGTTTTTCGCGAGAAAGGAACTGTAGAAATTCAAGCAATTGGAGCTGGAGCTTTGAATCAAGCTATTAAGGCTGTGGCAATTGCGAGAGGTTTTGTGGCTCCTAGTGGCAAAAACTTAATATGCATTCCAGCATTTACCGATATTGTTATCGATGGTGAGGAACGCACAGCTATTAAACTTATTGTTGAATCAAGATAGGTCTACTATCTTTTTTTCTATATCAAGTATATCATATTTTGACTTGAATGGGTTATTTTACGACAATTGTTGACACTTTTTTATTTTTTTGGCATATTTTAGTTTTGTTTACTATGATATAATTATTATAGAGTTTTTAGTGAGGAGCGATTATGTTGAAAAGAACTAATTCAAGGTTTGGAGTTTATTTAGCAATTTTATTTAATATAATTTTTATTTTTGTTGGTGTTTTTATTTTTAATGGTACGAGGTTTCCTGAGGTTATAAGTTCTCATGATTTTAAGGAGTATTTAAGTAGTAAAGGATGCACTTTTTCTGATTCAAAGGAAGCTGATAATTATAAAGGTATTGATACTTTTTTAGTAAGTGATTTAGAAAATTGTCATTTTGCCATTAGCTATATGACTTTTAACGATGTTTTGGTGCGAGATAATTTTTTTGAGATAGTAAAAGATGATGTTTTAAACAACAATTTAAATGTAAAAGTTAAGAGTGAAAAAGATTTTGGCATATTTTACAAATACAGTGAATCTTTATCTAGTGGTGATTATTATAAAGCGGCGGTTTTAAATGGTAATTCTATTTTATATGCTTCTGGTGAAGAGAGATTTCAAAGTGATATAAAGGCGATGTTTGATTATTTTGGATACAATTATGATTTTAATATATGGTTTATTTTTAGCATTTTGGTTTTGAGTTATTTATTTTTATCTATTTGTCTTTTTGGAATTTTTAGGAAGTTTAAGGATGATAAGAAAATAGCTTTTATTCCGGTTTACAATGTTATTTATTTAGTTAAAAAGGTTTTTGGAGATGGATTATACAGTATAATTTTACTAATACCTTTTATTAATGTTTTGTTTTGGTTTATTCTTTTATACAGACTTGGTAAAATGTTTAAGCTTAATAATTATCAAACAGTATTACTTATGTTTTTACCTTTAGTGTTTTTACCTATTTTAGCTTATGGGAATGTTGGAAATTTTAAAAAGTCAAATATTAGTTATGACAATGTTTTAAGAACTACTTTATTATGGCTTTTAACTGGTTTATTACTTTTTATTAGTTTGATTTTTGGTTTTGTTTATTTTAAAAATACTAAACTTAGCAGTTATTTAGTGTCGATGATTATGTTTTTAATTTATGCTTTACTATCCTGCCCTAGCATTACAAATTATACAAAAAGGTGGCGAGGTTACAGTCATTTTAAATCTTTTATTATTATGGTTTTAGCATTTATTAATTTGATATTGGTATGTATGCTTCCTTCTTAAAAATACTCACTTTGAGTATTTTTTCTGAATGTATATTTATTGTTTTGGTCGGTGGGCTTTTTTCCAAGCTTTTATTTTATCTAATCTTTCTTTAAATCTTATTTCGTTTCCTTGGGCATTTGGTTTATAATATTCTTTTTCTTTTAGACTATCTGGCAGGCAGATCATAGGAGTTAATTTTTCTTTGGTATCATGGGCAAATTGATAGCCTTTACCGTAGTTTAAGTCTTTCATCAGTTTAGTTGGAGCATTTCTAATTACAAGAGGTACAGGTTCATAGCTTGTGTTTTTAGCATCTTGGCTAGCAAGACGATAGGCTACGTCACAGGCGTTTGATTTGGGGGCTAGCGACATATAGATTACGGCTTCGGCTAAATGAACGTTACATTCTGGCATGCCAATATAATGACAAGCCTGATAGGCGTTTATGGCGACATTTAGGGCGTTTGTATCTGCAAGGCCAATGTCTTCAGCGGCAAAGCGAGTTATTCTACGGGCTATATAAAGAGGATCTTCGCCAGATTCAAGCATTCTTGCGAGCCAGTAGACGGCGGCGTCTGGGTCAGAGTTACGCATTGATTTATGTAATGCGGAAATTATATTATAGTGCTGTTCCCCATTTTTATCATATAGTAGTGATTGTTTTGTTATATTTTGTTTAATTATATCTTCGGTAATTTTTATTATATTATTATGTTCTTCAGAGTTTGTGATGATCATATCTAAAGTAGTTAAGGCACTTCTAGCGTCTCCACCGGCATATTCAGCGATAATTTTTAGATTTTCTTTTGATATTTGGATTTGTTTTTGACCATATCCCCTATTATCTTCTAGTGCTCTTTTTAGAAGGGTCAAGATATCATTATCAGAGAGTTTGTTTAATGTGAAAACACGGCATCTAGAGAGCAAGGCGTTATTTATTTCAAATGATGGATTTTCGGTAGTGGCTCCAATTAAAACGATTGATCCTTTTTCAACATATGGCAAGAAGGCATCTTGCTGTGCTTTATTGAATCTATGAATTTCATCGACAAAGACGATTGTTTTTAGTCCTAATCTTTTTTTATTATCGGCATCTTCCATTATTTTTTTTATTTCTTTTATACCAGATGTGACGGCCGAGAAGTTTACAAAGGTGGCTTTTGTTTCATGAGCTATTATTTTTGCTAAGGTTGTTTTGCCAACTCCTGGAGGACCCCAAAAAATCATAGATGATACGTTATCTGTTTCAATCATTTTTCTTAAAAGTTTTCCTTCGCCAAGCAGATGGGTTTGTCCAACAAATTCTTTTAAATTTTGTGGACGCATTCTTGATGCGAGTGGTTCAGATGCAGGATTTTCAAATATATTTTGTTGATACATTTTCTCACTTCCTTAGGTTTTATTATACCATTTATATTGCTTTTTTTGTTAGTAGAATGCTTTTAAAATATTTTTGTAAAAAAAAATTATTTTCAATTATGATTAGTATATAAAAATGAACAGAAAATTAATTATTAAAATATTAAATAAATTTTGAGTATTTTAGTGATATAATAATATTTAAGAATTTATTTTGGTGATGATTTATGCTTAAAGAATTAAAAATAGAATTAACTAATAAATGTTCGAGGAATTGTAAACATTGTTCTAGTAACGCTACTAATAGTATTGATAATTTAAAAGTTTTGGATTTTGATGATGTATCTAGAATAATTAAAGAAGCTAAGTTAATGGGCGCAGAAACTATAGTTTTTACTGGTGGAGAACCTTTAATGTATGATAGACTTCCTGAACTTATTAAATTGACTAGTATACTTAGAATGAAATCTACTATTTATACTTTTGCTTATAGAACTGATGAGACTTTAAATAGATATAGACAATTAATTGATTTAGGATTAGATAAAATAGTTTATTCACTTGCAGATTCTTTATCTGATGAAGAAGATATTTCAATTTATGACAAAGAGATTTTTTTTGATAAAGTTTTTAATGATAATAATGCTAAATTAGGATTTCATTATACAGTTTCAAAAGATTCATATTCAAAATTAGAAACTACATTAACTAAAACTATTAATATATTCAATAATAAAGATTATTTTGATAAAATTAGTCTACTTAGATTTGTTCCACATGGTAAAGGAACAACTGATATGGATTTATCGAAAGAAGAATTATTAGCAATTAAAAATTTTTATTTAAATTCAAATGATAAGGATAAAGTTAGATTGGGTAGTCCTTGGAATATATTAGGAATTGAAAATAGTCCTTGTATTATTGCTGATGAAGTAATGGTTATAGGTTTTGATGGTATAGCTTATCCATGTGATTCTATAAAATATTTTACTAAGTTAGGTATTAGTGGAAATATAAAAGAAAATTCATTGACTGATATATATAATTCAGAATATTTTAGTAATATTAGAAAATTTAATGCTGAAAATTTTTGCTTTATTTGTGATCAATATTCTATATGTAAAAGTGGATGTATTGGTCAAAAGATTATTGCAAATTATACTCAAAGTGACGATAAGGTTTTAACTTTAAAAAAATGTATTAATTCAAAAGATCCAAAATGTATGAGGTAAGTTTATGAAAAAAAGACAAGAGGTATATGATTTATATTGGTATTTTGCAAGTGAGAGGCAAAATATATTTTGGAGTAAAATAAATGGAGAGTCTGCTCCATGGACTGATGATAAAATATTACAAGAATATAAGTTTTGCAATAGTTATAGAGTTAATGATAGAGTTAGTCAATATTTATTAAAAAATGTTATTTATAATGAAAAAAAATATTCTGATGAAGATATGTTATTTAGAATACTATTATTTAAGTTATTTAACAAAGAATCTACTTGGGAATTATTATTAAATAATTTTGAAGATATTACTTTAAAAACATTTAATGTTAAAGAATATTCTAAAGTATTAGAAAATGCTATATCAAATGGTATTAAAATATATAATGATGCTTATATAAGCTGCGCTAATAAGGTTTTTGGATATGATAGAAAGCATGACAATCATTTGGCTTTACTTAATAAAATGTTTAATGAAGATAAAGTGCAGGATAAAATAATTAAATGTGAAAATATGGAGAAAGCATTTAATATTATAAAAAGTTATCCATTAATTGGAAACTTTATGGCTTATCAATTAGTCACTGATATTAATTATAGTGAAGTGGTAAATTGGAAAGAAGATGAATTTACAGTTGCTGGTCCTGGTTCACTTCGAGGTATTAAAAAGTGTTTTATCGATAAAGGTAAAATGAGTAATGAAGATATTATAAGACATATGTATGAACACCAAGAGGAAGAATTTAAAAGGCTAAACCTAGATTTTAAACGAATTGGTAATAGACCGCTTCAACTTATAGATTGTCAAAATATATTTTGCGAATTAGACAAATATTGTAGACAAGCTTTACCAAATTTAAAATCAAATAGAACTAAAATTAAAAAACATTATGTACCTAAAAAAGAAAAAATAAAATATATTTATCCACCAAAGTGGAATGTGAAAATATAATACTACTATCTCTTGTTTTTAAGGATAATTTCTATATGTTTTTAAACTTTATATAGGAGTCAAGATACAAAAAATATCAAACTCAGGAATGAGTTTGATATTTATTATAATGCCCGAAAGTTCGAGCAGATTCATCTCTGGAGCGAATCACATACAAGTTACGAACTTTATTCTCTTTCTGTATTCATTATATATTAAAATTAATATATTTTCAATATTATAATTTCAACATTCTCCAATAGTATAGATTATTTTTTGTTTTAAT
>CALVRS010000070.1 GCA_944358725.1 uncultured Bacilli bacterium | reverse complement strand
ACTACAATTTTTATCATAATCTTAATTCACCAAACTAGAATTAATGATATTATTAATTAAAATTTATACAACTTTCTCTTATAGCTTTTTCTTCACTAAATGATTCTCCACTTTTTACTATAGCCATAAGTATATACATAAATTTTCTTATTATTGCATTTATTGAAATTAATTTACTTAACGGATTAGTTCTTTCTGTGGTATAATAGTTATGCAATTGCAGGAAGAAATTATTATTCCCTACGAGACAGATGCCGATTTGTTTTAAATTACGTCTTAATTTAGAACGACCTCGTTTGGAAATATGTTTCTTTCCTTTTTTTTGGCCACTTGAGCTTTCTTTAAGACTTAATCCACTCATTTTAAGCACCTGTTTGGCGTGTTCATAATTTTTTAAATCTCCTGTTTCTGCAATAATTCCAACCATACTCATATATCCTATACCTGTTATTTCCACTGCTTTTTCTACATAGTCAATTTGACTTGCCAATTCTATTAATTCTTTTTCCACTTCTTCTAATTCTTTAAGCAGTTCATGAAATCTTTCATATAGTTTTTTTATTTCTTTTTTAGTAAAGTTATCTGGATTTATTCCGTTACTCTTTTCACATAACTTTTTTAATTTTGTTATGTTCTTTTTATTTGCACGACTATTATTTTTTACCATTAGTTCAGTAAATTCTTCATCTGTCATATTTTTTATTTCATTAGGTAGTAACTGATTATCATATATAGCTTTTATACCTACTGAATCGATTTTATACACATGTTCTACTTCTGGAAAATATTTATCATTCCACACATGTATTTTATTTCTTATTCTATTTATTTCTTTTGAAATATCATCATATATATGATAACCAGAATATATATCTTGATATATCTCATTTCTCTCAATTGGATTTACATATTTACCTTCACTGGTTAATCTAGCGATTAAAATAGCATCTTTTGGATCGCTTTTAGTTGGATTTTGATCATGCATTTCTTTAGCTTGTTTGACTGTATATGTTGGCATCAATACCGTTTCTTGACCACAATCTTTAAAATATTTATTGATATTTAACCAATAATGTCCAGTTGGTTCAAATGCAATTATTACATCAGTTTTCCTTGTTTCATACATAGCTGCAGTTATATGACATCCAATTGCATCAAGATTTTTAGTCCTATCAAACCAGACTTTGTGATACACCTCCAATCCTCTAAAATCACAGAATCTAGCACAACACATCTTTTTTCCAATATCTATTCCACATATAAGTGTGTCTGCCGTGATTCTTTCAATTTTTTCATTTACTCTCATAACTTCATCTTCCTAAATTTATTGTATCAAATTTTGTATTAACTTGACTTATCTAGTTTTTATTATAAGAGTCTTTCTATAAAAAAATAGCCATTTTAAAAATAAAATGGCTATGTACACAAGCAAAAATATGTTATAAAAAATTATAGTTTCATATTAATAAAATTCATAATTTCATCTTGCAACGCATAAAGGTCACAAATTCTATGTTTCCATCTTATATTATTTAGTATTTTTAGTGTTTTTTATACATTTTTATGAATTGAATAGCATTAAAAAGCCTTATTTTTCAACACTTTTTAGTTTTAATCATAATAGCTAACGAAACAGCATACATGATTGTTTGGGAAAAGCTCCTTAAGTTCCCCATAAAGTTGTCCAGCTAACGTCTTATTATGAGCTAAAACAAGTGTCGGTTTTTGCGTTTTTTGAATAACATTAGCGATCGTAAAAGTCTTACCAGTACCCGTTGCACCCAGTAATACTTGGAATTTTTTACCTTCTTCTACTCCTTTAACAAGTTCATCTATTGCCTGTGGCTGATCGCCACTAGGATCAAATTTAGATACTAAATCAAACACAAAATCCCCCCTTATTATGATTACTGTCAACCTATTTTTTTTAAAACTTAATACTTTTTTTATGAAAATCTTGACTAATTTTAGCTTTGCTGGCGCAAAAAAGTCACAAACTTACTAAAAATATTAATTCTAAAACTATTATGTATTTTATCATTTATAATAATATAAAACAACTAACTATTTTTCCTTCAACATATTACTAAAATTTAATAACCTCTTATAATTTTTTTATATATTTTTTTACACAACTAATTGAATCATAATTTAAATTATCTAAATTTTTAAGTTCCATAAACACATCATACTCAACTGGTAATCCATAAAAAAATAATTTACCATAATCTAAAATATCAAAATTTAAATCAATAATTTCTTTTGCAAGCCGAGATTTTTTAGATAATTCATCATTTTGTTTTTCTACTAATTTATCATATGGCTAAATAATTTTCTTATCTAAAATACTATAACCACTAAATAATCTATCCATAAAAATTTTAAATTTATCAATCTTTAAAAATTGCTCCAAATTATTCTCTTCAAAAAATCTTATAGCTTTATAAGTACCTTCTATATAAGCAGCATGTTCCAATAATGAAAAAATATAACTTGGATGTTTTAAAAAACAGTCAAAATAAATAATAGCAAATTCTAAAATATTTTTATCAAATAACATATTATTACTAAAAAAAAGTATCATATAAAGAATAAAATTTTATAGATTGATTAACGTGCTCTAGTTCATGATAAAATACTTCTAAAATTTTAAAATAATTATTACTAGTATTTAAAAAATATCTATTTGCATCCTCAAAACTATAATTATGTTCATTTTTAACGTTATTTCCAAAAACCTCCATAAAAGATTGAATAATAGTATATCATAAAGATGATAAAAAAAATAGAATTTTTTTAATATAAATAATTCTAATTTGTATATCGATTTATAAATTTTACTAAAGCATTACATATTTTTTGAATATTCTCCATATCATTATAACCTATATATTTTTGATTTATTTCTATTTGTATAACATCAATATTATCATATATAGATTTAGTTAAAACTTTGCCTTTAAATAATACCATATTTTCCTCTTCAAAAATATCTTTCAATTCTTCTATCATAGTATAATCTAAAGATAAATTATTTGATATTTCAATATCAAAATTTTTTTCTTTTAAAGAAACATGAATATCAATTAATAATTTTATATTATTTTTTTTTATAAGATATAAAAGTATATCTTTAAAATTTTCTTTTTCTTCTAAATTAGCATCCACCTTTGTTTTTATCAAAAAAGAAGCATTTGTATTATTAGCCGTATATTGAACAATAGATTTAATAAAAGATTCTAACATTTTTATTTTACCATCACTTTTTATTTGCTTTATATCATAAGGTACTGTTAAAATTACTGGTACCAAACCTATTTTCACAATATATGGCCTATCATAATTAGTATTTTCATATTTTATTATTTCCTCTTTGAAATTCACGTTACCACCATATTTATATTATCATTTTATAAGTTTAATGTAAATCAGCAAAAAAATTAAATATCAAAAACTTGCTTTGAAAATGTAACAACAAATAATTATTTTAGTATAGTAAAAGTAAAATTTCATAAAACAATAATTTTTTCTTATTCATAAAACAAAAACCATATTATAATATTACTAGGAGGAAATTTAAATGAAAGCAGCACTCTTACAAGATGTAAAAAAATTTAAAATAGATATAATTGAAAAACCAATTGCTGATGGTAATAAAGTTATAATCGATATTATAAAAACTGGAATATGTGGTTCTGATATTCATAATTGGGAAGCAGGAAATCCAAAAGGCTTAATCATGGGTCATGAATTTACCGGTAAAATTGTCGATCCAGGTTCTAGAACTGATTTAAAAATCGGCGATAGAGTTACAGCCCTTCCAATTTCTCCATGCGGACATTGTGAAGCTTGTGAAACCGGAAATCCACAGTATTGTAAAAAAGCTTGGGATGATGCCATAGGACTATCAATAAATAATCCAGGAGGCCTAACAAGCACCATTGCTGTAAGACCAGATATGGTTTTAAAATTACCCAATAATATTAAAGATGAAGAAGGAGCAATGATAGAACCAACAGCTGTTGGCTTGCACGCCGTCCATCTAGCTGATATCAAAGTTGGAGATAACGTGTTAGTTGTCGGTGGAGGAATTATTGGTCTCGTTTCAGCCATGTTTGCTAAATTAGACGGTGCGAGTTATGTCGCCATAAGTGAAACCAATAGTGCAAGAGGAAAAAAAGCCATAAACCTCAAAGTTGCTGATGAATTTTTTGATGCTAAAGACCAAAATTTTATTCAAAATATATATCAAAAAGTTCCTAATGGATTTGATATAGTTATAGATTGTTCCGGTAATACTAAAGCCGTTCAAAGTGAATTAATGGCCGTAAAACCAGGAGGTAAAATAGTTCTAGTTGGAGTATCACCAACACCAATCGAATTTTTATCAGTAATTGCTGTCATGAAAGAACTTACTATTCAAGGCGCTATTGCCTATACTAAAGAAGAATTTAAAGATTGTATTAACCTAATTGCAAACAAAAAAATAAATGTCATGAAATTTGTCGATGACATTGTTCCCCTAGCAGACACTCAAATAGCCTATGAAAGACTAACAAGTGGAAAAGACGACGCTGTAAAAATAATGGTTGACCCGAACAAATAAAAAATGGACCTAAATCCATTTTTATTTTTTTTGATAAACAACTTCACGCTGAAAATTATTTTCAACCTCAATCTTATCTGAAGAAAGCCACATACAAACATCACTAGGCAAAATAGTTATTGGTAAATTAGAAATTTTCATAATTTCTTTTAAATGATTATCCGTTCCAATCATATCAAAATTTGTTCCATCAGAAGTCCAAAGCATAATATTACCTTTTTTAGGAAAACATTTTAAAATATAATTAGAAAATGCCCTCTGAAATTTTAAAATCATTTTATCTGAAACCGTAATTAATCCATATCCAAGTTCAAAATTAAGTTGTCTCTCTCCAGCATTAGCAATTTGAAAAGACCAATAAGCACTAGCTCTTTGAACTAAATCACTATATTCATTTTTATCAAAAATACCAGTAATCTTCTTCGTATCAATTTTACCAAAAGTCATAATACATCCCCTTTCAAAACGAAATATATTATATAACTTTTTTAAACTTTGTCAAATTGATAAAAACAAAGATAAATTAAAATAAAATATAAAAAGTAATTTAATTACAAAATAATACATAAAATTTAAAAATGTAAATAAATTGTCAATCACTTTTTTCTAACTTTAATCACATCGTCTTTACCTAAATAACCAATAAGCAAAGAAGAATTATCATCATGATTTTTAATATTTTTTAAAACTTGCTTTTCATCAAAATTTGCATAACAATATTTACAAAAATGAAAACACGTATTATATACTCCAATATCAACCATCTCTGCGCACCCACAATTACGAGCTTTCCATTTAGAAAACTTCTTACCAGTTAATCTAAAAGCAAGATCCAAAGAAACACAAGCATCAGAAACAAAACCATAAAAAGATAAATCATTCTTTTCAAAACAAGTCTGAATAGTCATTCCATTTTTTCTAGCAATCTCACTAAAATTTTCGCCAATTTTTTTTAAAATATTATCATCAAATTCATTTAATTTCAAAACATGCATGTTTTTTCTAACATTTTTATAATCATCAATAAACGATACAATAATATGTTTAACATAACCATTTAATTTTTTACATAAACTTTTAAAAGCACCAATATGAAAATTAACATCATACTTATCATTAATTAAAATAGGATCGTAGCGTACATACACATTATCATATCCAAGTATTTTCGATAATCTCTTCACTCCATTAATAATATTACCCTTAGAAATGACATTTGGTTCAATATCTTTACCATAAGGAGTTAAAGTTACCTGAAAAATAATTGGTTTATCTATTTTTTTTAAATCATCTAAAATAGGTAACGGATTTTTAGTACAAAAAACAATCAAATCAACATCATCAAAATATATTCTACTAACTAGTTTAGGATAAAAAGGATTACGCACATCAACATAACCCTCACTATATCTATTCATAAACCACTTACTATAAAAAGCTACAATATCTGTTCTTCCACTAACATTTAATATCATAATAAAATTATACCAAAAAATTGAGCATTAGCCCAATTTATTATATTCTTCATCACTAACCGCCTCAACCACTCATTATACATCATTTAAGTACACAAAAACAGCGGTTCAATTTACCGTCGTTTTCTATTATTAGTTCCACAATAAAAGTCGGAGTTTTTAGTTATCTCTCCCCAGTAAAACGCGAAGTTTTTATTTTTTACTCCCCACAAGAAATCGGAGATCCATTAAATTTTAGAAATAAATTTCTAAATAATTATATTATTACTCTTGAAGCTCTTTTATAAGCATAAGCTCTAGCAGCATCATTAGCTCTTTTGTTAGCTAACATATCATCTCTAGAAGCCATTATTTCTTCAGGAGTAGGTACAAATTTTCTATGATTTTCATATGCTTGTTTTTCTGTCAAACAATATTCTAAATAAGAAGTTATTACATCATATTTTTCATTAGTAACATTAGGATTGCGTTCTTTTTTTACACTGCTAATATATTCGGCAAGCTCATCAGAGGTCATTGGACTAATTATATCTCTAACCACAAGTAATTCTTGAGGAAAAAGATAATGTATTATTTCATGCAAAGACTTATAATCTGTTATACGACTTACTGCTATGATATCATCTTTATCTCCTCCATCATCTATTATTTTTTCTAAACTAGGAATAATTCTTTCATATGAATCAGGACATTTTCCTAGATTTTTCATATATAGTATAACAATTAAATAGTGAGGGGCACATTCATAAATTGCATGAGTATATTGAAATTTATGGTTTACAACCATAATTTGTGAACCACTATATCCTCCTTGACGTAATACTGATAACATATTAAACATATTAACTCTCCTCGTATAACATATTATATACTTTTTGCTCTTCTAATGCAAGTAAATTATTAAATATGGTATTTAAAGAAATAAGCAAAATTTGAAAACTAGTGTAATTAAGGTTAATATAATATTGCACAAAATTTTTTAATATATTTTTTAAATAAATTCTACAATTTACTTTAGTTCTTTTCTACTATTATGTAGTGGATTATCTTTGAAAGTTGGATATTTGTAAACTAAAGGTATTAAATAAATTGGTTCTATATTTTCAAAAATATTAAATTCTTCTTTTAACTTATTTTTATCAAACATTTTTATCCAAACGTTATCAAATTCTTGATTTGTTGCTTCTAGCATTATTTGAAGTTTATCCTCTTCTACTTTTTTATCTGTAAATTTTCTAGTTACTATCTTTCTTTTTATTATTTCATCATAATCATGAGTTAAATCTGTAAATTACTCTATTCTCATTTCTAAATAATTTTTTTTCTTAGTCTAGCACTTTCTTCCATCATAGGTAATTTATGATGAATATCTAGGGTTGTCTTATTTTCCTAACTATCTATTAACAGTACAGTTTTTTCATTTTCTTTTGGATAAAAATAATTATATCTTATATTACCTTCTTCATTTCTAATTTTATATACTATGCCAAATTATCATCTCTTCAACATTTTTTTAGCATTACCATTTTCTCCTGTATAATAAATGTTAATTGTTAAACTCATCTAAGCATCTCTATTTTAAACTGTTATACTCTTCTTCAGTTACTTTTTCTAACCACTCATTAGAAGTATTTTTCACCAGGGACCTCAATAGCAATATGACTAAACCATGAATCTTTCTTAGCACCGTGCCAATGCTTAACATTAGCTGGTATCGTAATAACCTTACCAGGCTCTAAAATAATAGCTTCTTTACCTTCTTCCTGATACCATCCATATCCAGCTGTACATATTAATAACTGTCCACCACCAGTAGATGCATGATGAATATGCCAGTTATTTCTGCATCCTGGTTCAAAAGTAACATTTGCTAAAAATAAACTTGTTTCATTTAAATCAGTCAAAGGATTTAAATAACTTTGTCCTATAAAATACTGTGC
>CALVRS010000069.1 GCA_944358725.1 uncultured Bacilli bacterium | reverse complement strand
AATATAATCTTCCATGCCCATAGAGCTTGCACGCATTTCTAGCTTTTCTTTTACTTTATTCTCATGACCAGAATAAGTGTTAACTACATACCATTGTTTTTCCATTAATTACCCCTCCAATAATGTTCTAATAAAAGCTATAATTACGTCTGATAACATGAAAAATATTGCTAGAACGATAATACAGATTAAAACAGCTACAGAATATTTGAACATTTCCTTTCTTTTTGGCCATCTTACTTTTTTAAACTCTGAACGTATACCTGAGATTTTTTTTTCTTTTTTTGCGGCTTTTTTTGCCATGATTTCACCTACTTTAATTTTATGTTTTTGTTCAAATAAAAAACACTTTTTCGTGTTCACTAATAAATTATCACATTAAAGTGCTGTTGTCAATGATTTTTATATAATGTTTTTGTTTTTATTTTATTTTTAGACAAAAGTTCACTGATTTCATTTTCTAATTTTTTTTGCTTTTGAAGAAGTTCATTTATTTGTGTTTCTATAGTTTGGTTACTATTTTTTTTATTTTCACTATCTATTATTAGGGGTAATACTTGATTTTTTAAGATTTTTTCTAAATCAAACTCTTTACTTTTAGTTTTTCTTAAGGCGTAGAAAAGAGAGTTTACTGATAGAAGCAAATTATTTTCTTCATCAAAATACCATTTTATTGGAATAAGCGGATAAATTTTGTCGTTATACCAAACATATTTTTTGCCTTTTTTTTCAAATTCTAAACCTATTTTTCTTTCGCCAATTGGATAGCATCTATTTGTAAATTTTAAATTTGTTGGATTTTGAAGCTGACAAGATTTTGAACTATACCAAGTACCAAATTCAATAATGGGGATGTTATTATTTGTTAGTTTTAATTTAGAATTTTGGATTAAGTTATCCATGTTTTTACATTTTATAATTGGCCTTACACCACTTGGACTATTAGGACTTTTTTTAGCTATTTGTCCATATAAGGTGACGCTGAGGGCGTTTTTTTCTTCTTGATGATTATTTGTTATCCAATAGCCAATTGAGTCTTGACTAAAGTCTTTACATTTTAAACCTATTTGACTTACTAGTTTTGAGTTTTTTAAATAATTTAATTCTGGCAAAGAGATATCGAATTCTTTTTGATTATACATACTACTACTTCCTTTCAATTTATAAGTATATCGGTTAGGATATCGACAAAGTCTGATGAGAAATCTTTTATTTTATAGATTAGGTCTTTAAAAAAGTTATTTTTAGTGTTTGAGGTATCTATTTCCATGAGATATTCTTCATCTACTTTTTCAATTTTTATTTTATTTGTATATCTTTGATATTTTGAAGTTATTTTTTTTAAATCTTCTCTTTGTCCATAGATATATATTTTTTTATTTGTCAGATAATTGATATTTGTTATGAAGCTACGGTAGAACTGTTTGATGATATTATAGTTACAAATGATATTATTGAGTGATTTTTTCTTAAATTGTTTTTTGATTTTTTTGATGTTTATTTTTTTATTTTTACCGCGTTTAGTCATACTAAATTTTTTACTGGTTAAGCTTATTTTATTTAATAGGTAGCAAGTTTCGATGTTATCGTTTTTTTCAATGGCGTCTAATAGGTTTTCTTCAAATAGGCCAATGGCAAGCAAGGAACCTTTTAGATTTTCGATTATATTTAGTACTTTACTATTCATTATTTTCCTCCAAAAGTTTATTTATTACATAGCTAGATGCGAGAAGTCCAGCGGTTAAAGGTGTTTGTGCGTTAGAACCTATTTTACCAGTTATTAGCGGTTTTTCTTTAGAATATACAACAGGAATTTTGCCTTTGATGTTTTCATCTTTGACCATTTTACGAATTATTTTTGCAATTGGATCATATGTTGTTTTTCTAATGTCGGTTATTTCAAGCATTTCAGGATGCATTTTATTTCCAGCTCCCATTACAGATATAAATTTAATTTTTTCTTTTAAGCATTTTTTGATTATTAGTTTTTTTATTTTTATATCATCGATGGCATCAATGACGAAGTCTATTTTTTGTTTAAATAGTTTATCTATGTTTTGTTCATTTAGGAAAGTGGATATTTTGGTTATTTGACAGTTTTCATTAATATTTTTAGCAAGGATTTCGGCTACTTCGGTTTTCATTTTACCAATGGTATTTCTCCAAGCTAGTGTTTGTCTATTTAAGTTGGTTATATCTATTTTATCGCCATCTATTACAATGATGTTTTGAATGCTGCTTCTGACTAGTGATTCGAAGGCGCTTCCCCCTACTCCGCCTAGGCCAATTACTAAGACGGTTTTGTTTTTTAAAAGGTTTATTTTATTTCCTATTAAAAGTTCTAAGCGTTCAAACATGCTATCACCTATTTAAAATTATACTATATTTTTTTAAAAGAAAAAAGTCTTAATTGGTTATTTTATAACCGTTTTTTAAGACTTTTGTTTTGGCAAGTTTATCGATGTCATTAAAATGAGTGCATTCAAATTCGACTAGAGCATCTAGACTATCTTCACTAACTGTAATGCAGGTAAAAATATCAGAGTCGGAATAAGAAAGGTGCCATTTGTTATTTGGCAATATTTCGTTTATCTGTTTTGCATAATTTATTTTAGTTTGATTATAGTTTAGATATTCATTTGTACAAAGATTATAGATGCTTCCATTAATACTAGTTATAAAATTGGCTGTTTTAAGTTTTTCTTCGAGTTTTAAGTGCCAATATTTATCTAGCTCGTCGGTGGCTATTTCTTTGAATGTTTCTATCCAACTTTCGATTGTTATATTATTTGGCAGCATTATTTTATTTTCTTTTATCATGCTTTTTAAAAGTTTAGCGCTTATTTCAATTCCTTCATAGGTTGTTTCCATTAAGTATAATTGGTCAAATTCATTGTTTTTTTCTTTTTCGATATTTAGGTTTTCTAATATGGCTAAAAATATATTACTACCATCAATGTTTTGAAGATTTTGCTTGGTTAAAATTTTTGTTTTTTTAAATTTAGAGGTTATATAACCGTTTCTTAAAATTTTTGCTTTAGCATCTTTATCAACTACGCCACTATAGAAGTTTTCAAAATTTTCGATTAGATAGCTTTTATAATCATCGATATCGACGGCTATGATGTCATAGTTTGCGATATATACTAATCTCCATATAGTTGATGGCATGATATCAGAGAAAGCTCTTGCATATATAATTTTGGCATTATCATTTAGATATTTATGAGCATTAAAGTCATATAGTTCACCATCGATTGCGGCTATTACTTTTAGATTTGTTTGATCTTTTTCTTTGACAAAGGCTAAGAAAAGATTATCGCCATTTATGTTTTCTAAATCTTTGGGATTTAAGTAATCGATATTTGTATACATATTTTCAAATCCATCAAGGTTAAAGTATTCTTCTTTCATATTATTTTCCTTTTACTTCTAATTTTTTAACTAATGTTTTATTATTTTTAATTATTTTAGATATTTCACTATCTAAGTTTTCTTTTTGAATATTTAATTTTTCGTTTTCACTGATTAAATATCTTAATCTTTGAAGAAATTCTTTTTTTTGCTTTATCTCTTCTAGTGTTTTTTCTTTTTGTTTTTCAAGGCTTTCAAGGGGTTCTTCTTTGACCAAAGTTAGCTGTTTTATCAAAACTGTCTTAATGGCAGAGAATATCATGTTTTCTCTTAAGGTATCGGAATATATCCACCAATGTTTTGGAAGATTATTTTCTTCACTTTGTTGATGGCTATATATGGCATTTTTTTGTAAAAGTAGGTTATTTTCTTTATCTAGATACCATTTTAAAGGGACTGTTTTATAAAATTTATTATTGATTAGGGCATAGTATTCATTTTCGTTTTGAACAAATTCAGGTATTGATTCATTTTCTTTAGGTTCTAATGGGTAAGATAATGAGGTGGTTTTTAGGTTTTGAATTTGACTATAGTCTATTGTTTCTTCTGATGGCCATCTTCCTAATTCAATTATGTCTAGGTTATTTTCATCTTGATAAATTTTACTTTTTTGAATTATTTCATTTAAGTTTGTTGATTTTAATATTAATCTAATTCCATATATGCTATTTAATTCATAGCACCCTACGATATTTTGTATTTTTCCATCTGGAGTTATACGAAAATATTTTTGATTACTTTTGACAAAGTATCCACTCCACTGCCCTTTTAAATTTTGACATTTATAACCTATTGTTTTGATTATTTTTGAACTGTTTATTTCATTTAGATTGGGCTCTTTTATGGTTATATCCATTATTATCTTCCTTTCTTAGTGTTTTATTATACAAGATGTTTTTGATGGCTGTCAAGAAAAAAGAGGCTTAATTTTCAGCCTCTTTTAGAGTTTCGTTTTTCTTTTCAATATAATTATTTTCGAATGATGTTAAATCATTTGGGCTCATGAATAATAAGGTGGCATTTTCATAAGGAAGGAGTTTATCTATTTCATTTTCAGTGATGTGCTCGGCATTTGGAATGGCTTTTATAATTTCGTTTATATCAACTTCATGGTTATCGTTTTCTCTTGCACCATATATATCCATGATATAAGCTTTATCGGCTGTTTTTAAGATTTCGATATAGTCTTCTTCAAAGGCTTTGGTTCTAGAAAATGTATGTGGTCCCCAAATGGCAATGAGTTTTTTATCTGGGTATTTTTGTCTAGCTGATTTGATGGTACATTTTAACTCGGTTGGATGATGGGCGTAATCGTCGATAACTACGTTTGTACCGATAATTGTCTCATTAAATCTTCTTTTTGCGGCGTGAAATTCTTTTAATACTTTAGATACTTCTTTAGCGTCAAATCTTTCATAGTAAGCGATGCTGATAACGGCTAAGGCATCTAGAAGCATATGTTTACCATATATTGGAAGGTCAAAGTGACCATAGTAATTATCTTCGACAAAAACATCGAAGGTTACCCCATTTACGGTGTATGTAACGTCTTTAGCTATGATATCATTATCATCATCTAATCCATAGTAGAAAATTGGTTTACTTATCTCTAGGCTATGGGTGTATGGATCATCACCGCAAGCAATGATCATTTTTTCAGCGTTATTGGCGTACTGGGTAAAGGCATCAACTACGTCGTCGATATCTTTATAGTAGTCAACATGGTCTAGCTCGATATTAGTTATGATGGCATAGTATGGAGTATATGATAGAAAATGTCTTTTATATTCACAGGCTTCTAATATGAAGTATTTATTTTCTTTATTAGCTATGCCGGTGCCATCACCGATTAGGCAGTTAGCTCCTTTTAGGGCATTTAATACTTGATAGGCCATGGTTGATGTGGTTGTTTTTCCATGACATCCAGCGACAGTTATTGTCATAAACATTTTGGTTAGTTTGGCTACCATTTCTTCGTAGGTATATATTTTTAATTCTAATTCGTTTGCTTTGACAAGTTCTGGATGATCTTCTTGAATAACATTTCCTTTAATGATTATCATATCTTTTTGAATGTTTTTTTCATTATAGGTTAATATTTGAATATTTCTTTCATTTAGGCCTTTTTCAGTAAAGAAATGTCTTTCGACATCACTTCCTTTTACGGTATATCCTAAATCGTGCAGAAAGCAAGCTAGAGCGCTCATACCAGTTCCTTTTATTCCGATAAAATAATACATTGATGTTCCTCCTAACTTATAAATTCAATCAAATATGGTCCTAGTATTAATACTAAGATTAAGGGAACGATAAATAATACAGAGATTATACTGACTTTATTTGGTATTTTATTTATCTGTTCTTTAGCGGATAATAGTTCTTTATCTCTTAGAAAATTAACTTCATTATAGAGAGTATCTAAGATACTATTTCCAAATCTATTTGTTTGAATTATATTTAATATTATGTTACCAATTATATCTGAAGAAGTCCTTTTTTTTAAATCACTTAAGGCTTCAATTAAAGATTTACCATATTTCATTTCGTCTAAGGCGTCTTTAAATTCTGAAGATATTTCTGAGTCGACGTTAGTGCACGTTACTTTTAAAGCGTTTTCTAAGTTACGCCCAGATTCTAAGGTTAAGGTTAGTATTTCAAAGAAGTATAGGGCTTGATGCTCGAGACGTTTGTTTCTTATTTTTGTTTTTTTTGTTATGTTTAGATAGTAAAATAAGTAATAACATATAATGGCAACAAATGGGGCGTATATATATCCCGCATCAGTTAGTAATACGATTAAGATGAAGGCTAGTGCGGATATTATTAATCTAGATAGACAAAATGAGGTAACGGTATATTTGGTATCACTACCTAGACATTTTAGTTTACTTTCAATTTCATTTAACTCTTTTTTACTATAGATTTTTTCAATGAATTTGGTTTGCTCTTGCATTTACACCACCACCTTCATTATCTTACGAACTACTACCACAAAAATTATATAGTAAATTATCATAAATATCAAGAGTATACGGCCAATATCTGTGGTAATAAATGGTAAGAAGTAATCTTTATTTATCAAGCTGATTATGAGGGCAAAGAGGAATGGAATGCCAAGTAGGACGTAGACGATAATTCTACTACCACTTGTTAGGCTTTTGAGTTCAAGTCTTAGTTTTCTTTTATCATAGAGATTTCTTTCGATTGAGGTAAATACTTTTATGATGTCACCACCAGTTTTATTTAATATGGTTAGGGAGGCGGTTAAATATGCGGCTTCTTCTAGGTCTATTCTTTCGGAAAATCTTTTGAATACTTCGCCGATATCTAAGCCATAGGTAAGTTCTAAGTTCATGCGTTTAAATTCGCCGCCAATAGTCCCACCTACTTCACTTCCGACGATTTCAATGGCTTGGGTAATGCTTCTTCCTGATTTGAATGAATTATTCATGATGGTTATGGCAGCTATGAAATCACTTTCTAGGTTGATTCTAAAGACTTTATATTTGGCAAATAAGTACAGGTCTAGGATAAAGAAACCAATTGAAAAGGTTCCTAAGGTTTCTAATGGGCTTAATAATTTAAACTGAAAGGCTTTGATTATGACGGCCATGATGGTGAAAAGGGCGGCAAAGATGATTTTACCACTTAATATATCAAAACCGGTTTTATGGGTTTTAGTGACGACGGTATATTTATCTAGTTTTTTGGCGTATTTTGTAGCTACTACTGATTTTTTTAGTTTATTTGAAATGGCATTTAAAAATTCTTTATAAAGTTTTGTTAATTTTTCAGAGGTGCTTAAGGTATTATTTTTTAATGGTTTTATAACATATGGTTCTAATCTTTCTTCGAGTTTTACTACTTTAAAGAGTTTTAAGACTCTTATTATTAACAAAACTATAATTATGACGCAAATTATTTGAATTAAATAAATGGTGGTGTTATGCGGGACAACGCTTATATTTGTGGTTTTAGTTGTAATATTTCCGGCCTCATCTTGAACTGTACATGTATAGGTATATTTACCGATTTTATTCAATGTGAGTTCGTTTAGATTATCGGTTATTTTGTCATTTATATTTTTATCATAATTATCTGTTGCGGTGCATGAGGTTATTTTTTCATTATTTAATGGTGTTGTTTCAATGTTTTCGTTTTTAATATCTATTTTAGGTGCTTCTTTATCGATTATGTATTCACCACTATTTATGATATCTACTGATCCATCTAAAAGTGTGAGCTGGATGGATATTTGATATATTCCGGTTTCTTTTAAGCTTAATACAGTATTTTGATTATTTTGAACTAGATTATTTTCAATTAAAACATTATCTTTATATATTTGATAAGTATAGGAGGTTACATTTGAAGATGGCGTAAATACGATATTTACGTCTTGGTTTGTCGGTTTTGGTGTATTACTGATATCGAATTTTCCGTTCATCTTTTTTCATCTCCTTATTCGCCAAAGATATCTTTTAAATCATCGATACCTTTTGCTTTGATTTTTTGGTAGACTTTTGGGATATATTTATGGAGTAAGAATTCTCCATCAACATCGCCATTTGGCAAAACGCCAGTTTGTCTAAATTTAAAGATTTCTTTTAATTTTATTTCGCCATTTTCCATACCGATTATTTCACTGATGCTGCTGACACGTCTTCTTCCGTCTGAGAGTCTTTTAACTTGAACGACTATTTGAATGGCACTTTCGATGTATTCTCTAATAGCGGCTACAGGTATTTCAACACCATTCATTAAGACCATGGTCTCTAGTCTATTTAAGGCGTCGGCTGGCCCGTTAGCGTGCATTGTGGTCATACTTCCTTCGTGACCTGTATTCATGGCCTGAAGCATATCAAAGGCTTCTTTTCCTCTGACTTCACCGACGATTATTCTATCTGGTCTCATTCTAAGAGAGTTTATTACTAAATCTCTTATGGTGATGGCTCCTTCGCCTTCATAGTTGGTGGTTCTAGTTTCTAACGATATGACATGTTCTTGTTTTAATTTTAATTCAGCGGCATCTTCGATGGTTATTATACGATCATTTGGGTCACAAAATGATGATAATACGTTTAAAAGGGTTGTTTTTCCGGCACCAGTACCACCAACGACTAAGATATTTAGTTTTGCGTGAACGCAAGCTTCAAGGAATCTAGCCATGTATGGGGTTAGGGTTCCGGTTCTAAGCAGGTCTTCGATGTTGGCTAGTTCACTTTTAAATTTACGAATGGTTACGACGGGACCATTTAGGGAAAGTGGTGGTAGGATGGCATTTAATCTTGAACCATCTTCTAGTCTTGCATCGACCATTGGATGAGCTATATCGATGGTTTTACCGATTGGCTGAATTAGTCTTTGAACGACTCTGATGATGTGGTCATTATTGATAAAACTGACGCTATCGTCTTTGATTACTTTTCCATCTAGTTCGATATATATTTCATTTGGAGAGTTAACCATAATTTCGGTTAGTTCTTTATCTTTTAAAAGTTCGGTTAATGGTCCATAGCCATTTACTTCATTGTCGATAAGATTATAGATATAACTACGTTCTTCGTTGGTTAGATCATAACCTTCAACTGTTTTATCGATTTCTTCTTTGACATATTCTTTCGCATCTTCGTTTGTTTTTTCTTTATTATCGATAATATTTTGAATTATTTGATTTCTTAGGTTATCTAACAAAACTTTATTGGGAAATTCATCATAATCATCGACTTCTTTTATGGTTTCATTTTCAATGGTTTGGGCAAATTCGTCGACAAAGCGTTTTTGATCCATGAAGTTTTCCTCCTTTAATTTAGTATTTTATCTAACATTTCTTTTAAAACATTAGTGGCTTTTTGATAGTTTTTTTCATCGGTTATTATTTTACCTTCCATGAGAATTTTCCGCATGTTTTTGATATAGGAATTAGCTGGTAAGATATAGTTTACCTCTTCTTCTAGGAAGGAAGATATTTCATATTTACTTATGATATCTTTTGACATGGCATCGTTTAAGAGAATGGTATATTTAGTTAGTTTCATGTCTTTATAGATGGCAAGCATAGTTTTCATGTTTTTTAAGTCCATTAAATCACTTGTGATTACGTAGATTATATGATCGCTATTATCGAAGGTAACTAAGTTTATATTATCGATAATATGATTAGTATCGATTAGAATAATATCATATTTATATTTTAGTTTTT
Source organism: uncultured Bacilli bacterium (assembly GCA_944358725.1). Classification (GTDB taxonomy): domain Bacteria; phylum Bacillota_I; class Bacilli_A; order RF39; family UBA660; genus Coprosoma. The sequence continues at coordinate 8,171 of CALVRS010000069.1, read as the reverse complement.
TGATTAAAACATCGATATATTTTGAACTTATTTTACCGACTTGTCTTGGATCTTTTGGAGCAGCTAGAACATCGATATATTCGTTATATTTTAAGATATAATCATCGATATCTTTTATACCATGGTTCATGTAGTCATTTACTAGGGTATAGATATCTTTGGTGATATTTAAGTTTAATGATGCGGCGATGGTGCCTGAGTGAAGATCCATATCGATGATTATGGTTTTAAGTTTTTTTTCTTTTAATATGCCGGCTAAGGCTAAGGTTGTTGTGCTTTTACCGGTTCCACCTTTGACGGAGGTTATGGTTAAGACTTTTGCTTGTTTTATAGCCATTTTATCCCTCTATTCTTTTTTTATGATTATTTTATTTTCTTCTTTATAGCCAATATATGTTATATCGATATCGGCTTTATGATTAAATAGGTTATTATATAAAGCGTTATATTTTTGTTTGACGTTTATTTTTATATAATTATTTATTTCGATATTGATATTTCCTTTAATATTTGCTTTTAAAAGGCTTTCGAGTTTTTGGGGCATGTTTTCTTCTTGATGTGTTAGGCCATATTCGATGGCGTCTTTGATGGCATTTTCATATTTTATTTTAGTTATATGCAAGGCGCCTATTTCAAATATTAAGGCTAAAAGTAGTAATAATATGGGAAGAATTAATATGAATATTACTAGTGTTTGTCCTTTATTTTTCATTTGAATCTCCTATTTGTTTATAGATGACTTTAGAGGCGGAGATATCATATTTCTCTCCAAGGATGTTTGATAAAACTGGAGCGTTTATTTCAATGTTTTTTTTAACGGTTAGGGTTATCATAGTGCCCTCTTCTTTATCTTCTAGTTTGATGTTTTCGTGTGCTAGATAAGTCCCTAAATTTTTTAAATCGTTATTTGTATAAAGCTCGGTTATATTTTCTAAATCGTTATTTAGAGTATACTGCGTTAAAAAAATATTACCAATATCAATTATTGCCATAAGTATTAATAGCAAAACTGGTAATATAAGTACGAACTCTACTAGTGCTTGCCCCTTTTTATTCATATTATCACGCTTTCCTATTATTTAAATTATATCAAAAAATAAGGGCAATAACAATATATTTTACTTAAAAGGAGATTAAAAGAAACATTTTTTTCAATGTTTCTTTGAGTTAAAATATAAAGCTATTTTATGCTTACTTTTTGATGCATTATTAATATTAACACATTTTTATTTTATTTTCCATGTTTTTGTTTTTTTCTATGTCAAGGGTGTGTTAATGATTTTGTTTTAAGTTATATAAAATATTTAAGGCTTCTATTGGAGTTATTTCTAGAGGATCTATTTTTTCTAACTGCTCTTCTATTTTAGATTTTTTAGGCATTAATTCGTCGATTGGCAAAGCTTCTTGAATTTTTATGTCGCGTTTTTTTTCACTATTTTCGTAAACTTTTAAAATTTCGCTTGCTCTTTGAATGACGCTATTTGGAAGGTTTGCGAGTTTAGCGACATGTATGCCATAGCTTTTATCGACGCTACCTTCTTTTATTTTATGCAAGAAGGTTATTTTTCCTTCTTCTTCGTAAGCGCTTACATGAATATTTTTTAAATGTTTTAAGGTTTTATCTAAGTCGGTTAGTTCATGATAGTGTGTTGAGAAGAAGGTTTTTCCTTGAATATTTTGATGGATATATTCAATTATACTTTGAGCTAGAGCCATACCATCGAAGGTGGCGGTTCCTCTTCCTAATTCATCAAACAGAAGAAGGCTTTTATTTGTGGCTTTAGTTATGGCATCAGCGGCTTCGGTCATTTCGACCATGAAGGTTGAAGAACCGCTTACTAGGTCATCAGATGCGCCTATTCTCGTATAGATGGCATCAAATATAGGGAGTTTAGCAACGCTTGCGGGTACATATGAACCCATTTGAGCCATGATAGCAATGATGGCCATTTGTCTCATGTATGTTGATTTTCCAGCCATGTTTGGTCCGGTTATGAGCAAGATATTTGTGTTTTTATCCATGATAATATCATTAGTGACAAATTCACTTTGGATAACTTTTTCAACTACTGGATGACGAGAGTCTTTGATATATATTTCATATTCAGTGATGGTTGGTCTTATGTAGTTATTTTCTTCAGCAATGGTTGCGAAGGAACATAGGACGTCTATTTCACTGATTATTTTAGCGGCTTTTTGTAGGTTTGGAATATATTTTTTGACTTGTTCTTTTATTTCGCAAAAAAGATTATATTCTAGCTCGACGATTTTTTCTTCGGCGTTTAGAATTAGGGCTTCTTTTTCTTTTAATATTGGACTTATATATCTTTCGCAATTAGCTAGGGTTTGTTTTCTTTGATAACCCCACTGCTCTTTGACTAAGCTAGTGTTTCCTTTGCTTATTTCGATATAATAACCGAAGACTTTATTATATCCTATTTTTAAATTTTTTATGCCGGTTTTTTCTCTTTCTTCGGTTTCAAATCTGGCAACGAAGTCTTTTCCTCCTTTTCTTAAGGATTTAAGTTCATCTAATTCTTTATTATAACCTTCTTTGATTAGGTATCCTTCTTTTATTGTGGCTGGCGGATTTTCGTAGATGCTTTCTTCTAAAAGATTACAGATTTTTTCAAAGTTATAGAGTTTTTTTGGATAGTTTATTTTTGTTAGTATTTCTTCTATTTTAGGAATTGTTTTAAGGGATGTTTTAAGCTGAAGTAAGTCTTTACCATTGGCGTTTCCAAAAGCTATTTTCCCGCTTAATCTTTCTAAATCATATATATCTTTAAGATAGTTTTCTAAATCACTTTTTAATAAGAACTGTTTTAAAAGGGTATCTACGATGTCATATCTTTTTTCGATTTCATTTTTATCGACTAAGGGGTTTAAAAGGTAGGTTTTTAAAAGTCTAGCGCCCATGGCTGTTTTTGTTTTATCTAAAAGCCATATAAGGGAGTATGATCTTTGTTTTAGTCTTATGGTTTCAGTAAGTTCTAAATTTCTTTTGGTATGAACGTCCATTTTCATATGGTCTTTAGGTTCTTTGATTTCTATTTTTTGAAGGTGGTCTAGACTTCGTTTTTGATTATGAATTATGTAAGCTAGGAGATGTTTTACAGAGTTTATATATCTTTGATCTATGATATCTTCATAAATATAAGAGTATTCTTCTGACATTTCATCGGTGATGGTAACGGTTAGATGAAACTGATTTTTTAAAATTGAATAGATGTTTTTATCGGTTTTACTATCGATTATAACTTCTTTAATGTTTAGGTTTATAATTTCAGAGACTAGTTTAGTTTGGTTATGTTCTAGAAGAAAGGCATAAATTTCACCGGTTGAGACATCGGCATAGCTTACGGCATAGCCATAGCGAAAATCAGTTATAGAGGCTATGAAATTATAGTCATTTGCTTTTAGGTTATCGGTATCCATGATGGTGCCTGAGCTTATGATTTGAATGATGCCTCTTTTGACAATGCCTTTGGCTTCTTTTGGATCTTCTAATTGTTCGACAATACCTATTTTATGGCCATTATTTATTAATTTTTCGATGTATGAGTTTGCGGCGTGATAAGGTATGCCACACATTGGGATGCGTTCTTTTAGGCCAGCTGATTTACCGGTTAGAGTAAGTTCTAGTTCATGGCTTACTTTTATGGCATCATCGAAGAACATTTCGTAAAAATCGCCCAGCCTAAAAAAGATTATTAAATCTTCGTTTTTGTTTTTTATTTCTAGGTACTGCTGCATCATAGGGGTTACTTTATTTATATCAACATCTTTTCTTTCCACAAAAATCACTTCCATTTTTTGTTATATTATAGCATTCTCGTTTTTTTATTTCAACTGATTTAGAAGTTTTAGAATATGAAAAATTTTAATTATTTTCAAGATATTTTAAGGCTTCTTCAAAGGTTTCGACGGGAACGAGATCTATGTCATATCCTTTTTGTTTTTTTACTTTTTTTGCTTCTTTATAGTTTTCGCCTTCTGGGACGATGAATACGTCGGCACCTTTATTTACGGCACCTATTAGTTTATATTTGACTCCGCTAATTTCGCCGACATTACCGTTTATATCGATGGTTCCTGTACCGACAATGGTTTTACCGTTTGTCAGGTCAATTTTATTTAAGTGACTATAGATTGTTAGGGTAAGCATTAGGCCGCCTGATGAGCCTGATTCACTTTCTTTAAAGTTAAAGGTAACTTTTCTATTTGATTTTATATCAAAGGTTTCGGTTATAACCGCGCCTATTTTAGGTTCGTTTAAAAGGTTTATTAGTTTTGCTTTTCTCGTTTGTTTTTCCCCTTTTATATCTAAAACTTCTATTGTGACATTATCTTTGATATTTTTAGATTTGATATAGGCAAATAACTCGGTTTTATTATTTATTTTTTGATTATCTACTTTTAAGATTTGGTCGCCTATTTTTAAGTTGGTATTAGCTATTTTATCGATATATGTTACATATACTTTATTATTGGTTATTTCATAGTCTACATCTGAGTGTTTATAAGCGACTAGAAGGGCTATGTCATTTCCTTCTTCTAAAAGCATTTTACTTCTATAATATTTTTCTTCGATTGTTTCGTTTTCGCTTTTGACTTCAGTTTCTTTTTCGATATCCCAATCGTCATTGATGGCGGCATATATAAGGGTTGGGATGGTGGCGTGTATTTCAGAGACGTAAGCCATGTTTAGGGTTCCTTTTAGTTTGAAGTTATCTTGGGTTGAAACTTTATCTGATGTGTCTATAAGTCCGCCTGGTGCGGATATATAATATGGCAATTTTATTAGAAATAGTGCTAGTAATAATATATAGACTAATATTATTTTATAGTATTCTTTTAGATATTTTTTTAAAGATTTTCCGATTTTTTTCATAATATTTTCCTTTCAATAATAGTTTTATTTAATAGTGGGTGAAATTATGCGCAGAGGAATTAGTGTTTTAATATTTTTGATTTTGATGTTTGTTATGTTTGAGATTTTAACGGAGTCTGAAAGTATTTTAAACTCGGTTAATTTTTCACTTAATGTTTTTAAAAATAATGTTTTTCCTTCTCTTTTTCCCTTTTTTGTACTTTCTAATATTTTGATTAAGTGCGGGGTCCCAGAATTTATGGCGGGAATTTTTAAAGGAGTTATGCACTGTTTTTTTAAGATTAAGGGGGTCTGCGCTTTTATTTTTTTCATGAGTATTATATCAGGAAATCCGGCAAATGCAAAGTATACAAGAGAACTTTATTTAGCTGGCAAGATTAATCGGTATGAAGCGATTAAAATTTTATGTTTTACGATGTTTTCAAATCCTTTATTTATTTTAGGTACGGTTGCTCTTCTTTTTTTACAAAGTAAATCTGCGGGCATACTTATTTTATTATGTCATTATACGGGAAATTTTATTATTGGTTTTTGTATGAGATGGTGGCATCCTAGTGAAACCGAAAATGAGAAAGTTAGTTTGAAAAAGGCTATTTCGGATATGCATTTTAAAAGGGTTCAAAATAAGGAGTCTTTTGGTCAAATGATTATTAGTTCTATTAGTGACAGTATTGATACTTTACTTTTGATTTTAGGGGTTATTACTATTTCTTTGGTTTTGACAACGATTTTAGATAATGTTTTAACTTTGAATAGTGTTTTTCAAAGTGTTTTAAATGGTTTTATCGAGATGACACAGGGACTTAAGTATATTAGTTTAGAGGCTATTGCGCTTAAGGTTAAATGTATTATTACGGTAATGATTTTATCGTTTGGTGGGTTTTCAGTTCATATGCAGATTATGGGTATTTTGAGTGATACGGATATTCCTTATTTGCCTTTTTTATGTGCGCGTGTTTGTCATGCGATTATTTCGTCTTTATTAATGTTTGTTTTATTTGATTTATGGTTTGGTTTGACATAGTGTTTATTTTTTTACTTTTTTTGCAATTGCTTTTATTTTTAAAGTATTATATAATAGTTTTAGGATAAGATAACTTCTTATTTATAAGAAAAGGGGCAAGATTTTTATGATGAGAACTTTTGATTTTGCAAAAGTGCCAATTGTCGATATTATTAATGATATTTTAGTTGATTCGTCTAAAAGAGGCGCGAGTGATATTCACTTTGATCCATATGAAGATCATTTACTTATTAGGATTAGAATTGATGGAGTTTTAATGGATTATGCGAAGGTGCCTCAGGAGTACCGTGATTATTTAATTACGCGTATTAAGACGATTGCGAAGATGAATATTACGGAGTCACGTTTACCACAAGATGGAGCGATTAAAGAAACGCTTGACGGTATTGATTTAGATTTACGTGTTTCTTCTTTACCGGTTAGTACTGGGGAGAAGGTTGTTATTCGTATTTTGGATTATACACGTAGTATGGCGGGACTTGGCGAACTAGGGTTTAGCGAAGAAAACTACAAGAAGGTTTTAGAGATGCTTAGCGTTCCTAATGGTATTATTTTGGTAACGGGGGCGACTGGTAGTGGTAAGTCTACTACTGTTTATTCAATGCTTCAGCAGTTAAATACATCGGCGACTAATATTATTACGGTTGAAGATCCAATTGAGATGGATATTACTGGTATTAATCAGGTTCAAACAAATCCTAAAATTGGTTTAACTTTTGCGAGTGCGCTTAGAAGTATTTTAAGACAAGATCCTAATATTATTATGATTGGTGAGATTCGTGATACGGAGACGGCAAAGATTGCTGTTAGAGCTTCGATTACAGGTCATTTGGTACTTTCTACTTTACATACGAATACTTCGCTTAATACGATTGAACGTTTAATTGATATGGATGTTCAAAGGTATTTATTGGCTTCGGCTTTAGAGGGTGTTGTTTCTCAGAAATTAGCAAGGCAGCTTTGTCCTAAGTGCAAAAGGTTACGTAAAACTAGTGAATACGAAAGATCTGTTTTTAAAACTGTTTTGAATAAAGATATTGAAGAGATTTACGATGCAGAGGGCTGTGAGGAGTGTCATGATGGTTACAAAGGTCGTATGGCTATCCACGAGGTTTTAAGAATTAATCAACAAATACGTGATGCTTTGAGTAATAACAAGTCTAAGGAAGAGATTAGAGATTTAGTTTATGGCAGTGGTAATGTTATTACGATGCTGCAAGATGGTTTATTTAAGGTTGTTCAAGGTTTTACTTCTTTTGAGGAGATTTTGAAGTTGATTGAACTTGAGGATGATGATAAGATTAGTTCAAACAGTTCACTGACCGAGGCTATTTTAGAGACTAAGGAGTCACTTGCGGCTGCAGAGCAACGTGAAAGTGAATATATGGGTGTGCGGTCTGAGATGAACGGACCGGTTATAACACCAAATACTTTTGATAATACTTTGAAGGAATATGCAATTAATGATCAAGGAAATTTATCTCAAGTTAATTTAAATAATAATGAGTCTATTGAAAATTTAGATATTTAAAAAGCGTAGCTTTTATTGGGCTACGCTTTCATATGCAACAATTTCTTTTGTGGTGGCTGAGGCAAATTTACCTTTAGTACTAGCAGTTATGGTTCTTGTTTCGTTTGGAGCAAGAGCTGATCCGATATAACCACGTAAAGTTATTAGTTCATTACCATTTTTATCTTTTAGGACAATATTTACGTTAGCAATTTCACTATTAGTTTGAGTGGTGTTTGTTACATCAGCAGTAAAAGTACTATATCCATTTTCAGAAATTAATGAGATATTTGAAAATTGCAATCCTTGATAAGTTGCTTCGGCAATGATACCGGCATTTGTATTTGCAGTCATACCTTCCTCTTCGTTTTTAGTAATATTATCTTTTTTATTTCCAATATTAAATGAAACAATTAAACCGATAATTAAGGCAATTATTACCACGCCAAATATTATTAAAGGTATTTTATTCCTTTTTATGAAATCCATTGCTTTTGCTTTGTCAAAATTTTTCATTTATTCCCCTACTTTCTTTATTATTATTATAATTTATTTTGAGGGAAATTTCAATACTATAAATAAATTTTTAATTTTTGAATATATTCTTCGCCAAATTTTCTCAATGATTTAGCAATGTTTATGATTTTTTTATCGGCGGTTTTTTCGTAGTTATCAATATATTTTGTAAGGTTTAAATTACCCATTGTTAGGCCTTGAATTAACATATCGGCGATATTGGCATC
>CALVRS010000068.1 GCA_944358725.1 uncultured Bacilli bacterium | reverse complement strand
AAAGTGATTTTTTTCTACCACTTTTTATGCTTCTATTTTTACATCTTTTTTTATTTTATCATAAAATTTTACTAGGGATACGTTCATGTATGGGATTATCCAAAACCAAAGTATACCTAAGGTAAATATTCCTAAAATGAACCAACCAATAAATGTTAGACACATGACAATATAATCTAGTTTATGTCCATCCATCATATCCATGCTTAGTCTAAATATATCGCCAAGTGGCATGTCTTCGTTATCATATAATATATAGTAGCTTTGTGAAAGACAGATTATTAGGAATAGCCAGAAAATGGCTATGACAAGACTTAAGATAAGACCAACTACTATCATAAATGATGATAGGGCGATGTGCAGATCAGCCTGATATGTTACGAAGACAAATAGTGATTTGACGGCGGTGTATTCTAATATGGCAAACAAGGTATTTATAGCTAAGAAGATAATTGTGATGGCGGCGCATCTAAAGAAGGCATCAGTTCTTTGGAAAATTTCTAAGATATTGGTTTCTTTATCTCTAGCTATTTTAATCATGATTTGAAGTAATCCCATATAAAATAGACTGGTGATGATTAAACTTAGAAAGATAAACATTGCGGGTTCTTTGATAAAGTTGGCAATGCCTATACAAAGTAATAACATGATTACATAAATTAATGTTGATGCGACGGCTATTTTATATTTCCCGTTTAAACTTTTACGGGCTTTTTGCCTAATTTTAGCAATATCAACACTTTCATTCATTTTTATTCCCCTTTTCTTTTACTTACAGTAATTCCATCTCCTATTTGATAGAATTCTGTTTGAAATTCTTTATTTTCTTTTAAAAATGTTTTATAGTTATTTATTTTATTTACTAAGGCTCTTAGGTTTTTACTTTGAATTTCTTCTGGATGTTTAGTTAGGCCATGAAAGTTTAGATTATCAGTAATGATTACACCATTTTTATTTAGGTTTTTTTTATATTTTTCAAAGAATTTGATGTACTGTGCTTTAGCGGCATCGATAAAGATTAGATCATATTTATCTTCGTCGTTAAAATCTAAAGCATCTTTTAATATTAAGGTTATTCTTTTTTCAAGGCCAAATTTTCGAATGTTTTTTCTAGCTTCTCCATACATGGTTTCATTTCTTTCGATGGTTGTTATTTTGATGTTTTTATCAGTTTGAGCCATGTTTATGGCAGAGTAACCAATAGCTGTTCCTATTTCTAATATTTTTGTTATTTTATGTTTTTTAATATAATTTATGATAAATTCTAAGCCTTCTTTTTGAATGATTGGAATTTTATGTATTTTTGCGTAGTTTTCTAATTCGGTTATGCTGCCCATACGCCTTCGTCCTTTAGTTTAGCTATTATACGGTCATGTTCTTTAGCATTTTTCGTAAAATAGACTTTTTTATTAGTATCAGCTACAAAATAATAGTAGTCTGATGCTTCAGGATTTAAGGCGGCTTTGATAGAGCTTATACTTGGGTTATCGATTGGACCTACTGGTAGGCCTATCATAGATGTACATCTGGTATTATAACCATTACAAGCGGTTAAGTCGCTTTGGGTTAATCTTTCAGTCATTGATTTTTTAGCAGCATAGTATGTTGTTACGTCACAGCCTAATGACCAGCCATCGCTTAGTCTATTATACAAGACACCAGCTACTTTTGCTCTATCTTCATCAGTTACAGCCTCAAGTTCGACAATGGATGCGAGGGTAAGTATTTGATGTGGGGTATATTCGCTTGCTTGCATTTGGTTTTTGTAAGGTTCTAATTTAGTTGATGTGTTATCTAATATTGTTCTTACGATGGTGTCAATGTCTAAATCATTTGGTTCAAAATGATATGTATCTGGAAATAAGTATCCTTCTAATGGATAGTATATTTTTTCATTATATATATCGTCAGTTAAGAACCAATAGTCTTGAATAAGACTATTTAGATATGTTTTATCAGCTATTTTATTTATGAATTCTTCTGCCTTGATGTCTGTTTTTTCTTCGACAATTTTTGCCATTTGAGTGATATTTAAACCTTCTCTAAAGGTTATTTTTATTGTATTATCTTTTGATGAGTCTTTATTGCTTAAAACTTTGACAATTTCAGGAACGCTCATAGCTTCATTTAATTCATAATTACCATCTAGTAGTGATGTTGGTTGAGCAAATTTTAAATATATTTTATAGAATAATTCAGATTTTATTAGATTTTGATCTTTTAATTTACTAGCAATTGTGAAATAATTATCGCCTTCTTCAACGGTTATTATTTTAGGGTTAGTGTTATTGCTTACTGGGCTTGTTTCAAACTGATAAATACCTATCATAATAAGTATGATGACGATAATGATTAGCAATAAAAAGAGTAAGAATTTACCCACTTTAAATTTACGAACTTTCTTCAAGGTAAAACCCTACTCTGCTTTTAAGCGTTTTGCTCTGAAGTGCCATTGCTAGCAGATTCTATTTGTGATTGCATTTCGTTTAAAATTGTCTCAATTATTTTCCATTCTTTTTCAGTTTCAATTGGTTTTAATGGCAATGCAGCGAATTCATTATTTTCGTCTGATTTTAAATCTTTTGGATCATAGATTGAGGCATATACTTTTGTATTTCCTTCATTATCAATTGAATGATCGGTATAGACGATATAGTTCTTTTTTGTTTCTGGAGATTCAAATAAGAATAGAGCTTCACAGTCTAATTGTCTTCCTTCTTCATCAATGGCTTTGAATTTGATTTCGTTTGTTTCTTGCATATTTTTCAATCCTTTCTTTTATCTAAATATGTTTGCAGAATGATATTAGCGGCAAGGCTATCTATTTTTTGTTTTCTTTTTTTCCTAGATAGGCCTTCCTTTATCATATAACCACTGGCTTCTTTTGTCGATAACCTTTCGTCTTGCATTTCGACAGGTATATTAAAGGTTTTTTCTAATTTTTTTTTAAATTCTAAGGTTACTAAAGCCCTGGGACCTACTGTATTATTCATGTTTTTAGGAAATCCTAATATGAATTTTTCAATAGGTTCTTTTTCCACAATAGTTGATAGTTTGCTTATGGCTTCATCATAGTTTTCTTCATCAAAGTGAATAGTACCATAAGCGGTTGCGATTGTTTTTGTCATATCAGATATAGAAATACCAAGTGATTTGGTTCCTAAATCTAAACCTAAGTATTTCAATATAACCACCTTCTATTTATGTACATTTTAATTGTACCATTTATTTTTGATTTTGTATATAGAATTTAGAAAAAATAGATGTTTGTCAACCAAATGTAAATTTACATTTTTGTTGGTTTTAAATTTTTGATTAGTTATCTTATCTTACTTAAATGTTACTATTATATATAGTAATTAGTAGTTTTCTCCAAAGACTTTCAATATTCGACAATAGACAGGCAAGTTTTTTGATTACTATGAATAGTATATTTTAAAGAAAGATGATATAATGAAGATGGTGGTAATATGTATTATAAAAGAAGAGTTAAAAAAGGACCTATTATTGTACTTGTTTTAATCATTTTAGTGGTAATTTTAGCTATTTGTGGCATAAATTTATATAAGTATTATACGAGCGATGAATACAAGCTTGGAGAAGCTGGTTATAGTGAGGCTGAAATTAAGGAAATTTTGAAGTTTGATAGGAAATATATTACTTATGCAATAGAGCACAAATATGAAGATGATTTTATTTCTCTTGTTAAACAGAAATATTTTATATGGGATAATCTTGAGGAATATATTAAATATATTGATGATGTTTACGAGGATAGAAAAGTTGATTATTCTAAGGTTATTTCTTTAGTAAATGTCGGGGCTAACTTTGAACCTTATACACATACTAAGAAAGCTGATATGGATAAGGGATATGCTATTTTAGTTAATAAGTATACATCACTTCCGGAGAAGTATGCGCCAGATGATGTTGTAGAGATGAGTAATTGGTATTCTTATCCTGGAAACAGCATTAGAAAAGAGGTTTATGATGCTTTTAAGACGATGTTTAATGCGGCTAAGGAGGAAGGACTAACTTTAATTGTGAATTCCTCTTACAGGACTTATGAGGTTCAAAAAGAAATATATGATGATTATGAGGACAGCCGTGGACTTGAATATGCGGACAAGTATGCAGCTAGACCTGATTTTTCGGAGCATCAAACGGGACTTTCTGTCGATATTTTTTCTCTTGGTTCTAATATGAGTACATTTGAGAGTACTGAGGAGTTTAAATGGCTTAGTGAAAATTGTTATAAATATGGTTTTATTTTAAGATATCCTAAGGGTAAGGAAGATATTACTGGATATAGTTATGAGGCTTGGCATTACAGATATGTTGGTAAAGATTTAGCAAAAAAAGTTTATGATAGTGGTTTAACTTATGATGAGTATTATGCTTATTATTTAGATAATTAAGGGTGAGATTATGAAGAGAAATATATTAATAGTGGTTATTGTTTTGTTAATTGTCTCTTTAGGTCTTGCTTTTTTCTTTTTTAAACATGGTGACATGACTGAGGTTAGTATTAATGACAAATTTAAAGAAATTGGATATTCAAAAAAAGAAGTTTCGGTTATTTTAGATAATGTTCTTAAGAAAGATTATGATATAATTTTAGAACTTGGATATGACGAAAGTTTAACTGATATTTTAACTACTGATGGATATGATGCAAAGAATTTTGAAAAATACATAGAATATTATATGAAAAACAAAGATGCAAATATAAGTGATATTGTAACAATTATGAATTCTGGTTTTTATTTGGCGAGTTATCCGGCTTCGAATTTACTTGCAAGTTTAACTTTAGAAAAATACTATATAAATGATTATGTGGCTAGATATTTGGATTATGGAAACAGTCATGATATGAATGCTAAAGATATAATTAGTATAGTTAATTCAAAGGCTGATTTAGAATTTTATAGTGAAAGTTATGATAGTAATTTGGATGTTAATAATTTAGTTTTAGTTAATAAATTTTATCATTTAAAGGAAGATTATACGCCTTCTGATTTAGTTAGTTTATCTGGACAATATAATAGAGGGGCGAATAATAAGATGCGCAAGGAAGCGGCTGATGCTTTAATGAAAATGATTGATGTAGCGCGTTTAGAAAATATTATTCTTTATAACATGTCAGCTTTTAGAAGTTATGATTATCAAGTTAATTTATATAATAGATATATTAAAAGGGATGGCAAAGAGGCGGCCGATAAATATTCTGCAAGGCCAGGATATTCTGAGCACCAAACAGGATTATGTGCTGATTTAAATGAGATAAGTGATAAGTTTGATGGTACTGATGAGGCCAATTGGCTTCGTGATAACGCTTATAAATATGGATTTATATTGAGATTTCCAAAAGGTAAGGAACATATTACAGGATACAAATATGAACCTTGGCATTTTAGATATGTTGGTTTAGAGGCAGCAAAAATTATTTATGAAGATAATATTACTTTAGAGGAGTATTATGCTTATTATATAGAAAAAAACTCAGATTAGATTCTGAGATTTTTAGTATAATTTAACTGTGTTTCTTCCATCGCTCTCCATTCTATATATTCCGTCATCAGTTGAAAAAAATATATATAATTTGTTACCTAAATTGCTACTACTAGGAGCAACTGCGGATATTGAATTTGCTACATAAGAACTTATTTTAA
>CALVRS010000067.1 GCA_944358725.1 uncultured Bacilli bacterium | reverse complement strand
TAAAAATTACTGTTTTTGGAGTCTTTTGGCGTGGGATTATTTCCATTTATGACAAAACTATTAAAAAGTGCTTGACTTTTTATAGTTAGCCTCCTAACATTTATAAAAATAAAAACTGATTTAGTTTATAAATATCTAAATCAGTTTGATTAACACAAAAATGGCGTTTCTGGGCAGATTCGAACTGCCGACCTACCGCTTAGGAGGCGGTTGCTCTATCCTGCTGAGCTACAGAAACACAAAACAATTATAACAAAAAAAAGGTCAAATATAAAGACCCCTTTTAGATTTTCATAATACTAATTGCAAATAATAAGAATAAATTATAAGCATATTTTACTCTAAATCTAAATTTTAAAGCAAACTCATTAGTTGCTACACACTTATCAACTAAACTTACAATCCAACTTTCTGCATATTTAGGAATAGATAAATTAATAGGAAACATATGCGACCTAATCATATCTTCTTCTTTAGCTGTAAGTTCAAACTGACTTTTTGCCATTGATACAGCTTGTTTTGGATGCGTAAACACAGAAACTAATCGCTCTTTTTGTGTTCTATCCTCTGGACTTAAAAAGAAATCATGTAGTAAACCACCTATCGCTGTTTGCTCAAAGTCCAAATGTAAAATCTTCGCAATTTTATAAGAATAATATGATACTTTCAAAGAATGGTCGTATCTACTTATTCCATGATGCTCTATTTTTTTGATTTTTAAAAATTCTTTATTATCTAAAATATTGTTAACTATACTCATATATTGTAAGTCTTTTTTATGACTACTCATTATATTTCACCTCAAAGTTACTCATACAGTATACCACATTTATAAATAAAACACAAATTGAGAAATTTCATGTGGTCTGCTCGTTATTCCCTTCTATTTTAATGCTTTCACTCGGTGGAGTAATTTGAATAAAAGTATTTCCATCATTAACTTTTATCTCTTCTCCATCCATATTTTTGTAAACTGTTTGACTACTGCGGCTAGATTTCGACCAAGTAATTGGAATAGCATAACCACAAGTTATATAATAGCCATCTCCCGAACCAATATTTTCAAGTTCTAAACGACCATAAGAATCATAAGTATGTGTTTCAATTGGTGTAATAATAATATTTTTATATGTATATTGCTTTTGAGTATCAGCATCTTTATGTGGAGTATCTGACATATAACGCAAATAAACTTTATTTACACTATCATATTCATAACTACTAGTAGTATAATATGAATATTTAATAAATACTGTATCGGCTTTTATTGCATCTTCTCTTTTACTTAAGTCAATCTCATCCACACTATAATTTAAAAGTAAATCTTTATCAGTATCTCTATCATATCCTTTTTCTTTAGCATAATCTTTTATCTTATCCATACTAGTAAAAACAGTATGTTCAGTTGCTTTATTAAGTGATTTATCCCGCCAAAAAACAGAAGATGCTGTAAGACCATTAATATTATCAACATCAAGTGTACTAATATCACTCTTAGCTTGATCACTCCAACCATAATGAACATAAATAGCATCATTTTCTAAAGCATAATCTAAATAATAAGGTCTAGCACTTCTAACAGAACCAATTCTAGCCGTATCCTTATCTTTAAATATTGCCATTAACCTCGTTATTCCGCCCTCAGCTAAAATTTCATAAGTAATATAGGCATCTTGAAGTCCAGCATGAGGCCAAGCCGCATGATTATTATTAATCATTACTGCAATAGGTCTACTTTTACTATCTTCATCGACAATTTTCAATTTTTTAATAGGTTCAGGTTTTATTTTTTCAGCAAATTTTTCCCCATCTTCAGTATTTAAAAAATAATAAACACCAAAACCTATAATAACTAATAAAAACAAAATAAATACAATTTTTTTCTTACTTTTCCTACGTCTTCTGGCCATAACAATTCCTCCTTATAAATACCATCAATATAAATATATGTATTTAAAGATAAATAATTATTTAGTTACTATCCAAGCATTAGGAATTGGTCTTGTAACTTTTTTACCACTACCATTAACTGGCTGATTGACAAGCTTACCATCAATAACTAATCCCGAAGAAGTACCACCATCTAAATTAGAAGCATTATAAGCCCCATAATTCATTAAAATTTCCGTAAGTTCGACCATGCCAACACCATCAATTCCATGGACATAATCACGGCCATCCATTACTAAAAATAACACTATACCATCTTTTCGCTGACCAATAGCTGTTCTAGGCGCAGTTCCCCAGCCACCATTACCTTTAATAAATGAAGGCTCGCCATTAACAATCAAAAATGGCCCAAACTCAACAGCATCACGAACACCCTTAGCTAAAGCCTCATCAGCTGTCATCTTACCCATAATAAATTTATTATCCTTAGTAAAACCAATAACTCCTCCACCAACATTTGACTTAGGTAAATTACTGATAACTTGTCCATTTTGAATAACTATACCATGAGGTTTTCCGCCATTACCAACATATCCCGGGTCAAAAAAACCACTCGCATTAATAGCCACAACAGCATTATTTTTATCAGCAATCTTTGTAAGCATCTCACCACTATTATTCATATTACTAGCTGTTGCTATTTTAACTTTAGAAGGATCATATATTGCTATTAAATAACCACGAAGTCCATCACCACTAATATTTATAAGCTTATAACTAGCACCTTCCTCATGATCTAAAATTTCTTTTTCATATTTATTTTTATACATTACCTTAGAATTACTATAATCAACAAAACTAATAGCGCTTAAATCAGTATTTTCATTAGATTCCATCACATAATTTTGTTTCATCACATTTTCAATAGTCTCATCATCATAAAACCAAGTAGCTAAATATTTATGATTCATAGTTGTCATCGCCGTTGTAATAAGCCAGTTGCGAAAATTAGGATAAGGACCATAAAGTAAAAAAGCTAATCCCGCACCTAAAGCCAAAGCTAAGCAAATCAAAATCACTAAAATTTTCTGCCATAACTTCATCTTTTTGCTTTTTTTCTCTTCCTTAATTTCCTCTATATTAACAGGTTTTAATTCTTCCAAATCATCATTAGATTTTTCAAACTCATTTAAAAGCCTATCCATATTAATATCATCTTTATCAGGAAATACATTATCTAAAGATGGATCTTTTATAAAATCGGTATCCGAATCAGTATCTTCTAAAGCTTCTTTTCTCTTTTTTGCAAGTTCAATATCTTCTTCATCTTCAAATAATACTTCAATTTCTTCATCTTTCACTTTAGTCTACCTCCTTACCAAAAAACTTACCATCTTCATCATAATCTATATAATCATCATACTTTCCATAGCTTGCTCTATTTATAACTTTAAATTTATTGCCATTTTCAGCATTATATTTCTCATAATCTTTAACCATCTCGTTATACATATTAACATCACTTATATAATAATTTTGGGCAGCTTCATAATCAGCTTTAAATCTCGTACATTTTGACCTAACATTGACATCTCCATACTCTAATTCACAATTTTTTTTAAGAATTTCAGCCTCATTTTCTACTTTCATAATTTCATTTTTATAATCATTCATAAAATTATTCCAAGCATCCGCATTATCCCTAAAAGTTTCTAAATATAAACCATCCTTATACTCATAAAGTTGATTTCTTAAAGCAGAAAAATTATCAACTTCTTTGTTAAATTTTGGATAAGCTTCTAAAACTTCATCCATCTTCACTTTAGTAAAAGCAGAATCATCTTTAAGACCATCAAACCATATCCAAGCAAATGTAAATATACCTCCAATAATTAAAATAACAATCAAAATAACTATTAATCCCTTCTTCACAAGCACACCTTCTTATCTTATACAATAATATCAAAATATAAAAAAAATGTAAAGTTTTGTCGAGTGAGAAAAAATACTCATTTTAATATTTTTCTTATATTTAAAAGGCAAAATCAAAAGAAAAAAATCTAGCAAAAACTAGATAATTTATTCTACTACATATGGATTAGACTGCGTGCCATCTCCTCCTGTGATTTGGACTTCAGATGAAAGAGTTATGGTAGGCCTGACCGCATTGTTCGTATTGTTCGCGCTGTTGTTGTTCACATTGCCATTGCTGTTCACGTTGAACACGTTATATGACAAAAAATATTATACGACAAAAAGATAATGAAACATTGAAATCATTATCTTTTTTGCTTTTAAAATGTCTAATAATATTCTATAATATCTCACAAGAAACAATGAAGTTTGTTTCTTTAGAAAATGGAGGTGTTGCTTATGC
>CALVRS010000066.1 GCA_944358725.1 uncultured Bacilli bacterium | reverse complement strand
AAATGGTAAAATATAGTTGGTTTTATTTTTAAAATGTATTATAATTTTATTGGGTGATGGCTATGTATAGAAAAAGAGGTTTTGACAAGAGATATTTATTTATTTTGGTAGTTGTAGCTATTGCTTTGATTTTAGTGGTTTTAGCTATTTCACTTAATAACGATAGAGAGTTAAATCCAATTGAGAAAGTGTGCAAGGACATTAGTACAGTTGTTTTGAAGGTTGTTTCAGCACCGTTTAATTTTGTTCATGATAAGTTTGAAGAGATGGCTTTAAAAGATGATATTTATGAAAAGTATAAAGAACTTAAGAATAAAGAAAAACAAATAGATTCGGTTATTTCTCAAAATGAAAATTTAGAAAATGAAATTAGTAAATTAAAAGATACTTTAAAGCTTAATACGGTTTTGAGTGATAAGGTTTTTCTAAATGCGACTATTGTTTCACGTAATATTGGATATTGGTATGAAGAGATAACAATTGATAAGGGTTCGAAAGATGGCGTTAAAAAAGATATGGCAGTGATTAATCCTAAAGGAGTGGTTGGTAAAGTTACTAAAGTTAGTAATTATTCTAGCACGGTAGGATTACTTTCAAATGATCATATGAGTGATAAGATTAGTGTTAAGATTAAAACTGGCGATGATTATGTTTATGGCCTTATTTCGATGTATGATTCTAAGAGTAATACTTATACTGTTGAGGGTATTAGTGAAAATAAGGAAATTGAAATTGGAGCTTCAGTTGTAACGACTGGTATGGGAACGGTATTTCCAAGTGGTCTTATGATTGGTAAGGTTAAGAAAGTTACGACGGATAATTTTGATTTGTCAAAGGTTTTAGAGGTAGAAGCAGCTGTTGATTTTGATGATTTAGATTATGTGACAGTTTTAAAAAGGGTGAGTAATTAATGAAGGTTATTATTTTAATGGTTTCTTTTTTACTCGAGGGAGTTATTTCTAATTTTGTTTCAATGAATGGTTTTTTCGCACCTTTATTTACTTTGGTTTCTTTGATTTTGATTTGTCCTTTTTTTGAAAGTTCAGCTAATTATTATAAGTATGCTTTTTTTACGGGATTATCTTATGATTTATTTTATACGGATACTATTTTATTTCATGCTATTATTTTTTCATTTATGACTTTTATTATTATGAGACTTAATATTGTTTTGAGTGATAATTTTGTCAATATTTTGATAACGTTAGTTTTGAGTATTATTTTTTATAGGGTAATTACTTATGGCCTTTTAATTTTTATAAACAGTATGGATTTTGATTTTAAAGATTTAGGTTTAAGTATTGTAAGATCCCTTATTTTAAATTTGTTTTATGGTCTTTTACTTTTTGTTATTATTAGAAAACTTAATTTAAAGGTTAAACATTATTAATTAGATAATTGGTGATGTTTTCTAGTTTTAAGCTTCTGGATGCTTTGATTAAAATTAAAGTGTCTTTTATTTTTTGCGTTTTGAGGTAGTTTATTGTTTCTTGATAATTTTTGAAATGTTTACTATTTGGATAATTTATTTTTTGCATGTTTGGACCAATTAATATGACTTTTTTATTAGTTATTTTATCTAAAAGTTTTGGTATTTGATTATGTATTTTATTTTTATAAATACCTAGTTCGTTGATGTCTCCTAGTATTAGAAGTTTTTGATTGCTTTTTTCTTTTAAAAGATTTAAGGCACCTTTTAGAGATTCTAAGGAGGAGTTATAGCAGTCATTGATAATTATATTTGTTTTTGTTTTGATGATGTTCATACGCATGTCATAATTTTGATAGTTTTCTAGGGCTTTTTTTATGTTTATAATATCTATATTTAGATAAAGGGCAATATGGATGGCAATTAAAACATCGTTTAAAAGATGTTTTGGTAAATTTATTTCGATTTTATATTCTTTATTTTTTATTTTGATTATGAAAGCCGATTTGTCAAAGTTAGAGGTTAGGTTATAGGCATAAAGGTTATTATTTTGTTTGAAGCCACTTTTATAGGCTTTTATTTTTTTTAGAAGTTTATCATCGCCATTTACGAATAGGGGACCTGTTAGGCCTTCTTGTATTTCTAATTTAGCTTTTAAGATATTTTCTTTACTTTTTAAGTTTCCAATATGTGACGTTCCAATATTAGTTATGACGGCTATATTGGGTTTAACCATTTTAGAGAGGTATTTTATTTCATTCATGTGGTTCATACCCATTTCGATGATAGCTATGTCATGATGTTTATTTAGGTTAAAAATAGTGAGAGGAACGCCTATATGATTATTATAGTTTTTAGGACTTTGTAGGCAATTATATTTAGTTTTTAATATGGTATATAAAAGGTTTCTAGTGGTGGTTTTTCCGCAGCTGCCGGTTATAGCAATTATTTTAGGGTTATATTTTTTTCTTATATATGAAGCTATTTGTCCCATGGCTTTTATGGGGTTTTGAACTATTATTACGGGAATTTTAGCGGGTATTTTTTTATTTGCGATTATAAGGGCGGCATTATTTTCTATGGCTTTTTTAATATATTTATTATTTAGGGAAATAAAGCAGTCGCCTTTTTTTATTTCTTTAGAATTTATTTTAAATTTATTTATGTTTATATTTAGGTTTATTTTGTTTATCAAGGTGCCTTTTGTTATGGTTAAAATTTCTAAAATATTCAAGTTAATCACCTAAAATAATATATGTATATGCCTAAAATTGGTTCTAATTTTGTTTTTTTTATAATATTTTATTATAGGTGATTTTATGGCAAGAAAGACAATAAGGAAAGTTAGTTTTATAAGTAAGTTTTTTAGTAGATTTTTGATTTTTGTTATTTTGCTTTTAGGATGTTTGATTGGTTTAAAGGCAAGTCCTAGTTTAAGAGAAAATTTATATAGGTATGTATTTAAAAATAATTTTGAGTTTGCTAAAGTTAATGCGGTTTATGAGAAGTTATTTGGTTCTTCTTTACCACTTACGGGAAGTGAAAAGACTTCAATGGTTTCTTCTTTAAAAATTGAGTATGAAGAGGCTTCAGCTTATAAAGATGGTGTTATGCTTAAGGTTTCTGATAGTTATGTTATTCCGGTTATTAAAAGTGGTATAGTAATTTTTGCTGGGGAGAAGGATGGATATGGGAATACAGTTATTATTCAACAAGGTGATGGAACTGAGGTATGGTATGGAGGAATTTCTGATATTAAGGTAAGTATGTATGATTATTTGAAAGCTGGGGATATTTTAGGTGAGAGCTTGGGTAATAAAATTTATTTGGTGTTTACTAAAGAAGGAGAGATTTTAGATTATAAGAAAT
>CALVRS010000065.1 GCA_944358725.1 uncultured Bacilli bacterium | reverse complement strand
CATCCATACAGCGTCACGACCAGCTAAATATTCATTAACGGTAATAATATGAACTCCTTCACCAGTTAATGCATTTAAGTAAGCTGGTAAAGTTGAGGTTAAGGTTTTTCCTTCTCCTGTTTTCATTTCAGCAATATTACCATAGTGAATAGCTAGACCACCGAGTAACTGTACATAGTATGGTTTCTCACCAATTACACGGTATGCAGCTTCTCTAGCAACAGCAAATGCTTCTACTTTGATATCTTCTAAAGTTTCCCCATTTTTTAATCTTTCTTTAAATTCTTTAGTTTTAGCTTTCAGTTCTTTATCTGTTAGCTTAGACATTGTTTCATCTAGGCTATCTATTTCATCAGCTATTTTTTTAAATTTTTCTAATTCTTTATATTCGTGGTCAAATATTTTTTTAAGAAGTTTCATATTGTCCATCCTTTCGTCTATATAGTATTTTACCAAAAAAAAGCTAAAATTCATAGAAAAATAAAGTAAAAAGTCAAAATAAATTGAATTTTGGACTTTATATATTATTAAATGTGGTGATGCATGAGAAAAATCGCACTAGGCGATTATTTTTCTTTGATTAATCCGTAGTTGCCGTCTTCTCTTTTATATACTACTTCAATGTCTCCAGTTTTAGAGTTTCTGAATACAAAGAATGCATGATCTGTTAAATTCATTTGTAAAATTGCTTCATCTTCACTCATTGGTTTCAATTCGACATTTTTACGTTTAACAATTTTGCTTTTATCATCTTCTGTTTTTTCTGTTTTAAAATCAGTAACAAAACCAGGATATTTGTCTTTGATTACTTTTTTACTCATTCTAGTTTTGTTTTTACGTATTTGTCTTTCCAATTTATCGATGATTAGGTCAATGGCTGCGAAAGGGTCTTTATGTGTTTCTTCAGCTCTTAAAATTACTTTTTTAACTGGTATTGTTACCTCGACTTTGCAATTTGGTTCTAAGGTTCTAATTAGAACAGTCGCAGTAAAGTCTTCATTTTCGTTAAAGTACTTATCAAGCTTTGAAAGTTTTTTTTCGGCATGATTTTTCAAGTCATCTGTGACTTTGAATTTTTTGCCACGAATTATATATTTCATATCATCACCTTCCACTTACATTATACCATATTTTTTAAATATTTTATATGATATATTATTTATTTTATTGGGTTTAGGCAGAAAAAAAACTACACAAGTGCAGTTTTAATTTCAACAACGTTTTTTGCTTGCAAGCCTTTATCGGTTCTGACTAAATCGAATTCAACGTACTGGCCTTCAACTAATGTCTTATATCCAGGTGTGAGTATAGCCGAATAATGGACGAATATATCTTCTTTATCGTTGTACTCGATGAAGCCAAACCCTTTTTCGTTATTGAACCATTTTACTTTGCCTTTCATTAATACATCTCCCCTCTAGTAATTCTCTTACAATACAAGTATAAGTTATTCTAGATGTTTTTTCAATGTTTTTTACATTGCATTTCCCGACAAATATTTTACTTCTATTACTTCTATAAAATGTGCACAAGTACTACATCGACGAGTTTAATTTTACACGTATTAGCTACATCTTTTCAAAAATTTGTTTCAATGCATGCTAATTTTGTCTAAATGCTAAAAAGTGTCACAAGTAGAATACTTTTATTGCGAATCGACAAGATTAGGCAGCATTCAGGCAACTTTTGATATTTTTGTCTATTTTTGTTGTATTATTTTTGATGGTAGAAAGAGGTAGTACCATGCGAGATGCTTTTATTAATAATTCGATGAACATTATTAAAAAATATTATCCTGATTATTCAGATGTTAGATTAGCAGAATTGAAGTATGGTTTATTAGGACTTTATTTACTAATAACGAAATCAATTATTATATTTACAATTGCATTTTTCCTAGGTATATTTAAAGAACTGCTGATTTTTACACTTATTTATAATTTAATTAGACTACCATCATTTGGAATACATGCTTCTAAGAGTTCAATTTGTTTAGTTGCTTCTACTTTAGTATTTATTTTATCTGCTTATTTAAGTTCAAAGTTTATGATGCCTATTAATATTAGAATAATTTTAGGGATAATTGGTATTATATTAATTTGTAAAAATAGTCCAGCAGATACGGCAAAGAAACCAATTGTTAGTCCTATAAGGAGAAGGAATTATAAAATTATTTCAACTATTGTAGCTATTACTTTTGTTATATGCTCTATAGTTACTGATAATGTTTTTTTAGCTAATTCATTTATTTTAGCTTTGCTTATACAATGCGCAATTACGGCTCCAACAACTTATAAAATATTTAAAGAGCCTTATGATAACTATAAAAGTTATCAACCTTAAGTTTTGGTTTAAATTTTTATAATTTAAACATAAATAAAAGATGGAAAGGAGTATATTTATGAGTTTTATTGCATCTTTATTATCTTCAATCGGAGGATTATTTGCAAATGCAAGTAGTGTTGCCTGCGGTTATGCTTGGTTTGAAGAGCCAGAATGTCCAAAAAGTTTAATAAAATAAAAATGTAGAAATTTAAATCTACATTTTTATTTTGAGCGTTTGGGTAAAAGTATCACGGTTAATACTCTTTTCGTTTTTAAGTTTTTTAGGCTCTTCATTTAATATTTCTTGAACTAAACTCAAACCATAACCATGACCTTTTCCTTTAGTTGTATATTTAACTTCACTAATTTTGCTTAAATCTAGATTACCTTTGAAATTATTGGTAACGTCGATACATAGCCATTTATCGATAATATACATTTCAATAGAGATTTCTTTTTTCTTTAATTCTTTTACTGCTTCAATTGCATTATCTAAAAAGACGCCTAAAATATTACATATTTTTAAAGTTAAATCTTCATCTAAATTAATTAAATCTGTTGTTTTAACTTCTCTTGAAATATTTAAGATATATTTTATTTTAAGTTTATCCATTAAACAAAGTTTTGAATAAATTGTGGCTCTTAAACCACCAGATGGTATTTTAGATGTTTTTTGCATAATTTTGGCATTATCTTTAATTTTATTTTTTAGTAATACATCAATATGTTTAATAATCTCATCTTTATCTATATTATCTTTTATCATATTACGAATAGTATTTATTTCATTTTTATTTTCATGAGTATAGACTCCAAATTTATCAATCATAACTTCATATTCTTTTAAACTATAAATACTTGTCTGATATTTTTTGCTTATTTTATTATAGTTAGCTTTTATCTTACTAGATGTAATGACTATAGTTATAAAAATAACTGCCATTACAACATTAGTTATTAATATTGCGGTAGTTGGTAATTTCATATAGCTTTCGGCAGATGAAATAATTGTAATAGAAATAACAATGAATGAGGATATAAATGTTGCATTATTTTTAATCGATTTAGTTGAATTAATAAGTATTTTATAGAATTTTTGCGGTAATTTAAGTTTTAATAGTATAAATGAAATTATGGTTATATATAAATTGAGTAATAAAAACACATTAGAACTTGTAGTAATATTTTCTATGTTTTTTAAATTAAGCAAAAGAACGATTATCATAAAACTACATTCGGCTAACCATATAATTAACTGCGATATCATTACTAAAATAATACTTTGTTTTAGTTGTTTAGTAATAAAAGTGTAACATATAAATATTAATGTAAAAAAGGCAACTATCATTTTTAGAGGTTTTGGCAATATAAAAACAAAAATAGTAATTAAAGTTGACATTAGTACTGCCAGCAATAATATTTTTATCCAATTATTTTTCTTTGATTTATTAAAACAATTATACCAACATACTATATTAAAGATTCCAATTACATAATTTGCTATAAAATTTATAATTATATTTTGTAAAGTAAGTTCTGTCATTTTAAGCCAACTCCTTATCAAACCTTGTAGAAATTAAATCTGAGGTGGTACCATTATCAAATACAACTTGTTTTAGTGATTTACTAAAACTGAGAACTCTTCTTCTGTTAACAATACAAGCTCTATGAGTTTTAACAAAATTATCATTAACCATAGATTCTAGTTCACTTAATGATTTACCGACTTTAAATTCATTATAATCCGTGATAATTATACATTTTCTATCAACGCTATCTCTAGTAATATACAAAATATCATCTTGAGGAATTGTATAAAATATTCCGTTATCTTTAAATTTAACAATGCTTTTTATTTTGAAAACTTGCAATGCTTTATCTATAGATTTTTTTAATCTTTCTTCACAATTATCAAATTTATTAATAAATGATAAGAATAGAAAATCATTTTTAATAACAACATTACCTAATTCTTGATGTCCTGTTAAAAATATTAAGACACTATCAACGTCTTTATTTCTAATATATCTAGCAATATCAATACCTGATTTAGATGGTGTTTCAATGTCTAAGATGTATATTTTAAAAGACAATTTTGATTCAACTATTTTCATGAAGCTATTATCATAGTCTTCAAAAAGATGTGTTTTATATTCAACTTTATTTTTCATCATATAGGCATCTATAACTTTTTCAGCCATTTCACGGTATTTTTTTACATCGTCACAAATAATAAAATTTATCATTTACTTTTCTCCCCTTTTTGTTAGCATATTATTACTTATGTAAATATATCATATTTTTCAGCAAAATACAATAAAAAAGGTAATGTTTTTACATATTACCTTTTATTTTGTTTTTCTTTTCGATTGAATTTCATCCCATAGTTCGCTTCCTTTATCGAATAGTGAGTCTAAGGCATCTAAACCTTTGGCTGTAGTATCTGTGAACCATTCTTTAAAACGTTCTTTATAATTTGGGATCAAATCATCTAAAGTATTATCTAATGTTTTTAAAGCGTTTTTGGCATTTTCTTTTCCTTCTTCGCTTAAGTCACTAAAAGTAACACCATCAATTTCTCCACCATTAAAGATAAAGTCACTCAATACTTTGAAGTTATTCATAGCATCTTCTAATTCGTTTTGAACGGCCTCGCTATTAGCAGATTCTGTGGCATTTTCTTTAAGTTTTTCGGCACCGTCTAGCATGATACTAATGGCAGCTTCGGCTTTAGTATCTTTTTCCATTTGCATTTTTAAATAATCTTTCATATTTTCGTAGTTTTCATTAGAATTTGTTTGTTCTAAGGTTTCATTATTTGAAGTATCAGTATTTGGGCTTTTTGTGTTTGTATTTTGACAACCAATTAAACTAGCAGCTAAGGCGGCAGTAAAAATAGCAGTTAAGCCTTTACTATATGTTTTATATATCTTTTTCATAGGCATTCCTTCTTCCTTGTTTATATTATAGCAAATAAGTTAGAAAATGCAAATTAGACACCACCTATTTCGCCTTTGCGTCTTAAGTAGATTTTTCGAAGCCAATCAATTGGTACGACGGTTAAGGAAAGAAGTAGCATAATTTCAAATTCAATAGGATTTAGGCCATAAGCTCTAAAGAGGTCTCCACCATAGTAAATTAAATATATTTGAACGATAAGGATGAATAATATGACTATTAGAAAGACTTTATTTTTTGAAAGATTAGCCAGTAGATTTAGTCTATGGGTTCTTGCATTAAACGAATTGAATATACCCATGAAGATAAAAAGACCAAAGAAGGCTGTCATTAGATATTTATTATCGCTACTATCTCTAAAAATACTGTGGATAAGTGGAGATTTTAAGAAGAAGATACACATTAACGCAGAATAAGCACCGGTAAAGATAATTTCGTCTTTCATATAACGATTAATGATGTTTTCATTTTTATTTTTAGGTTTTTCGTCCATATATTCTTTAAGCGGTGGCTCAAATGAGAAAGCAATACCGGCCAAGGTATCCATGACCATGTTTATCCACAGCATTTGAATTACTGTAACTGGCACATCAACACCGATAAATGGACCTATTATAGAAATGCTGACGGCACATATATTCATAGTGAGCTGAAAAATGATAAATTTACGAATACTTTTAAAGATTGTTCTTCCATATAAAACGGCATTTGATATGGACATAAGGTTATCATCTAATATGACAATATCACTTGCTTCTTTAGCAACTTCAGTCCCAGAGCCCATGGCAAAGCCGACATCAGCTTTTTTTAAGGCTGGAGCATCATTAACGCCATCGCCAGTCATACCAACTACGAGTCCTTTTGACTGGGCTATTTTTACTAAACGGCTTTTATCTTGTGGAAGTGAGCGAGCTAATATTTTGAGGTTTGGTAAAATTTTTGCTATTTCGCTATCTGTTTTTTGATTAAATTCTTTACTTGATAATACTAAATCTTCATCTTTTGTAATAAGTCCTACTTCTTTGCCAATAGCTTTGGCGGTATCTACATTATCCCCTGTTATCATAACGGTATTTATGTGAGCTTTTTTTATTAGTTTTAGGCCTTCGATGGCTTCAGGCCTTACTTCATCTTTAATATATACTAGACCAATTAAGGTTATTCTTTCAATATTGTTTTTAGATGGAAAGGTTCCAAAAGCTAGAACTCTAATTCCTTGTTTTGTAGCTTTTGTTATTTCTTCTTGCAATTTATTTTTATTGATTAAAAGTTT
>CALVRS010000064.1 GCA_944358725.1 uncultured Bacilli bacterium | reverse complement strand
TTATTTAAAATGTTTAGGATATTTAGTTTTACTTTTTCTTTTATATCTTCATCTGTTTGATAAGGAATACTACCAACTAAGATATTTAAATCTTCACCGCTTATAGCATCTTCTAATTTCTTTTTGTTTTGTAATGAAGAAAGATGTGGTAAAAGATCTGCTATGGTAAAGATTGGTTCATCATCTTTTTCGCCGATGTTTATTTCTATTTTTTGATTATTTTTAGTTATGATTACACCATGCATGCTTAATGGAATATTGACCCACTGATATTTTTTTATACCACCATAGTAATGGGTTTTAAGCATGGCTAGTTCAGCACTTTCATAAAGAGGATTTGGTTTTAGATCTAACCTTGGACTATCGATATGAGCTCCTATGATATTAAAGCCTTCGGTTAGGTCTTTTTCACCAATTACAGCAGCATATATATTTTTATGTCTATTTATATAATATACTTTATCACCAGCTTTGATGTTTTGAATATCTTTTATGTTTTGAAAGCCATGTTTGGTTAAAATTTTTTTAAATTCTTTGGTGCATTCTCTTTCTGTTTTTGCTTTATTTATAAAGTTTATATATTCTTCAGCAAAGTTCATTATTTTTTCTTTATCATTTGGTTTTTCTTTCCAACCATTTTGGCTTGGCCTAAATAGTTTTTCTTTTAGTTTTTGAGTTTCTGTTTTTTCCATAAAAAGTATCGTTCCTTTCTTTATTTATTATGGACTAATATCTTTTATTTAAACCATTTTCTAATAGAGGAATATTTTCTAGTAATACACCAGTTCCTTCAACGACGCAAGTTAATGGGCTTTCAGCTATGAATACAGGAACTTTTAATTCATGACTTAGTAGTTTATCAACGCCATCTAATAGGGCACCACCACCAGTTAAGACTATACCTTTATCAATAATATCAGCTGAGAGTTCTGGTGGGGTTTGTTCTAAGACTGATTTAGCAGTACCAACGATAATATAAGCACTTTCTCTTAAGGCTTCTTCGACTTCGTCGGATGTTAATGTTATGGTGTGTGGAAGACCGGTTACTAAGTCACGGCCTCTTACTTCCATTTTTTCGCTTTTAGATCCTGGAAAAACGGTTCCTATTTGAAATTTAATATCTTCAGCTGTTTGATCACCGATTAAAAGTTTATATTTTTCTCTTATATATTTAATAATATCGTTATCAAATGTATTACCGGCTATTTTGATTGAGGAAGATGTAACGATACCACCAAGGGATAAAACGGCAACGTCGGTTGTACCACCACCAATATCGATTACCATGTTGCCACTTGGTTTTGAAATATCCATGCCAGCACCGACGGCAGCAACTTTTGGTTCTTCTTCTAGGTATACTTTACGGGCACCTGTTTTTTCAGCAGCTTCTCTGATGGCATTTTTTTCTACTTGTGTAATGTTTGATGGACAGCAGATTAAGATTCTAGGTCTTCCAAAAAAGCTTTTACCATTGACTTTTCTTATAAAGTTATTAAGCATTATTTCGGTTATTTCAAAGTCAGCTATGACACCATCTTTCATAGGTCTTATGGCTTTTACTTGACCAGGTGTTCTTCCTAGCATTTCTTTAGCTGCAGTTCCCACGGCCACTGGTCTTTTAGTTTCTTCATCTATAGCAACGACACTTGGTTCATTTAAAACTATTCCTTGTCCTTTAATATAAATAAGAACATTTGCTGTTCCTAAATCTATTCCAATATCTTTTGAAAACATTTTATCACCTTTTTCCTTAAAATATTATATCATACCTAACTTTGTTTGAATACTGATTAATTCTTTTTTTTATACTTTTTTCTTGGCTTTATTTTAAGTATATTCTTTTTACTATTAAAATTAAAAGAATGACTATCTTTTTTGTCATTCTTTAATTATTATTTACTAATTGGTCTACTGTTTTATTATAGCAATTTTCTGGATTTAAGTATGAGCCGTTTGCGGTTATTTCAAATAGTACATGTTTACCTAAATCTTTTTCTAAGTTTGAGTCGCCAGCTTTTCCAATTACGGTGCTTTGAGCAACATTATCTCCTTCTTTTATGGTTACTTCGCTTAAACTTTTATATGTGGTTATGATACCTGATTCGTGCTCGATGGTAACTATTTTCCCCATGAGTTTATCTTCTTTAACTGATGTTACTTTTCCTGGTAAGACGCTTACGACATCGAAGGTATCGTTTATACCGCCATATGAGACACCACTATTTTGAATATATGTTGTATCATAGTTTATGATAGCGTTTTGCTGAGTTTGCTCATCGCTTTTATAGTCATAAAAGTTATTTAATGGTTTTACTTCTTGGCTCGTATATGGTCTTTGGATAGTAGCAGATGTTGCAACGACTGATACTATGTTATCTTCAAATAATTTTGATACATAGATTAAGTCTTCTTCGTTTTTTGTGGTTAATGATTTTTGTGATGCATCTATATACCAAAGCATTCCTATTAGAAGAAGTCCTAGTGTTATGCACATACTATAAACGACTGATTTTTTTAGTTTGATTTTTTTCATTTTTTTCACCTCTACTATCATTTTGTATAGTTTTGATTTTTTTATACTAATTTTTTTTGATTTCGGTATTTTGATAGTAGTGTTTTAATATTTGATCATATTTATAGCCTTCTTTAGCCATCCCATTAGCGCCATATTGACTCATACCAACACCATGACCAAATCCTTTAGTGTTTATGGTTACTTTATTATTGTTTTGAGTGATGCTAAAATAGTTTGAGCGAAGGGAAAGTTTAGTGGCTAAGTCTCTTCCATTTATTTCTTGGTTATTTATTTTTATTTTTTTTATTCGACCAGTTGATGTTTTTTCAGTTATTTCTATAATTAAATTATCATTATATGGCAAGTTTAGTTTTTGATAGAAATCATTTAATTCAAAGGTATATGTATCGGTGTAGGCAGGGGATGATTCATCCCATTTACTATCTACACTTCTTAAATATGGTAGGGCAGAGACGAAGACTTCTTCACTATTTTCGGTTTTTCCTGGGCTTGTTGAGAAGAACATGGCGTTTACTATTTGATTATTATATGTTAAATATTCTCCGTTTGTTTCGCTTACGGCGGTTTTTATTTTATTTATTTTTTGTTGGTATTCGTTTTTCCAATTTTCTTTTAGTTTTTCATCGGTTAAATATACTTGGTTAGCGGTGGTGTTTAGAACGTCATATTCTTTATCTTTAGTGACTGTCATTTGATACATGGCATAGCTTCGAGAGGCGACTGCTTGGGCTTTTAGGGCTTCTAGTTCAAATGTGGCTGGCATTTCTCCTGCTACGACGCCTATTATATATTTTTCAAAGGGTAGTTTTAAGATGTTTCCTGTTTGTTCGTCTTTTACTCTTATTGTATTGTTGGTTATATATTTGAAATTTATTTTGTCTATTTGAACGAATATTTTCACAAACAAAAAAGGTATTATGATAACTAATAGGGTTACTATAATGAACTTTTTCATACTTTAGGTCCTTTCTATAAAAATTTTGTATTTTCAAAGATGTCATATAAGAAATTGGTGACTAAGTATGATAAAGCCATAGCAACTATTAGATATAATACCCTTGAAGTATAGTATCTATTCTTTTTAAATATGCCAGAGATGTTTAGACTTTCTAAAGCTAAAATTGTTATTATTACCGTTATTAAGTATATTAATCCTTTTAATGTCATTAATCTTTATAATTATCTAACATTTCAATACGTTTTTTATGGCGTTCTTGATTACTGAAAGGTGTTTTTAAAAATACATCGGTAATATCTTTTGCTCTAATTAGAGGCATATTTCCATTTATGGCCATTATGTTAGCATCATTATCAGTTCTTGTGTATTTTGCTTCTTTGATGTTATTTATTTTAGCGCATCTTACTTTTGATACTTTGTTACAAGCGATACTGATGCCTATGCCACTACCGCAGATGGCTATTCCTTTTTCTACTTTTCCATCACGGACAGCGGCTGCTAGTTTAAAACCATATTTTGGATAGTCTTGACTTGTTTTATCATCACACCCATAGTCAATTACAGTATATCCTTTTTTGGTTAAATATTTTGTTAGTTTTTGTTTTAGATTATAACCTCTATGGTCACTTGCGATACCTATTTTATTATCTTTGATGTTTAAGTCTAGGATTGTTTTTTCTTGATAATCATTTTTTATTATATCTTTTAATGTAGCTTCTTTTTCTTCCATTTTTGATATCCTCCTTTTAGATTAATTATAACATTTATTTGTGAAAAGTTTAAGAAAAAAAACATTTACTTTTTTAGCAAATGTTTATTTTACGAATGGAAGTAAAGCCATAAATCTAGCTTTTTTAACTTCACCGGCAATATATCTTTGGTGTTTTGCACAAGCACCTGTTATTCTTCTTGGTAAAATTTTACCTTTATCTAAACTGATATATTTTTTTACAGTATCGTCTTTATAACTTACGTGTTTTCCTGCACACATTTGACATACTTTTCTTTTTCTTCTACGAAATTCTGCCATGTCTATCCTCCTATTCTAAGAAATTATCATCGATTGAGACGTTGTCTCCAAAATCAGCAAAAGGGTCATCGGCAATATCGACATCATTCATAGGGGCACTTGGAGCATCATTGAAATCATATGGGGTTTGATTATTAGCTCTAGCTTCAGCTTGACGTTTTGTATCTAAGAATTGAATGTTATCAGCTACAACATCTGTTGTATATCTTTTACTACCGTCTTGTGCTGTATAACTACCTGTTTGAATTCTTCCATCAATAGATACTTGACTACCTTTATCAAGATAATTAGCAACGTTTTCAGCTTGACGACGCCATACTATGATATTTATAAAGTCAGCTTGTCTTTCTCCATTTGCATTATTAAAAGTTCGGTTTACTGCCAAAGAAAATCTTGTATAAGGAATATTACTTCCTGTATATCTTAATTCTGGTTTGGCCGTTATTCTACCAACTAAACATACTCTGTTCATAAAACTACCTCATTTCTTACTTTTCTATTTTTTTTTTTATATTACGAACGATGTCATTATTGATAAGAGCTAAACGGTCAAATTCTTTAATTGCTTTATCAGTTTTTGATTCTACTTCAAATACAAAATAGTATCCGCTTTTAAAGTCTTTGATTTCATAAGCTAATTCTCTTTGTCCCATGTTTTCTTCTTTTGTTACTTTACCACCATTTTTAGCGATTATTTCTGAGAAGTCTTTTACTACTTTTTTAACTTCTTCTTCACTTAATGTTGGTCTTACGATAAACATGATTTCATAGTTTTTCATATTTCCACCTCCTTATGGTCTTTCGGCTTTTATCTAAAAGCAAGGAGTAATTTAATTACTCGGCTATGATTATACCAAAATTTATGAATAAAGTAAATATTTTATGTTTAGTTTATGAAAATTAGTTAAGTTATAAAATGAAAAAGTAAATTCCAGTTTCAATATATTAAACAATAATTTAAACTTACATTTTTAAAAATTCTATAATATTCACATTTTAATCATGAAAAAATTTTTGATATATTTTAATTTTACTTTATGAAACTAGATTTTATTTTTTTCAGAAGTTTAATATTTTCTTAATATTTTAAAATTTATTTTACAAAAATTCCATCAATAATTTTTCTTTCTATTTCTGTACCATAATTATTAAATACTATTTTTAGTTCATTATTATCTAATCTAAATCTATAAACAGGCTGCCAGATATCGTCAACCATTAAATATATATAGTCAGATGTTACAAAAAAATCTTTAATAC
>CALVRS010000063.1 GCA_944358725.1 uncultured Bacilli bacterium | reverse complement strand
TTAAAAGAACTGGTGAAAAACCACAAATGAGATTATAAACATTTATATAAAATATATTAAAAACAAGGAAGTGATTGTAATGGCAAATGAAGAAAAAAGTTTCCAAAAAGGCAGTATCAACTGGTATCCAGGACATATGGCTAAAACCAAAAGATTAATCAAAGAAAACTTAAAATATATCGATATCGTTTATGAAGTCGTCGATAGTCGTATGCCAAAATCTTCAAAACTAATAGATATTAATGAATATACGAAAGATAAACCAAGACTAATGATAATGACAAAAGCTGATTTGTGTGACAAAAAAGAAACCAATAAATGGATAAAATATTATGAAAATATTGGGTATAAAGTCATACTAATCAATCTAGAAAATAATAATGT
Source organism: uncultured Bacilli bacterium (assembly GCA_944358725.1). Lineage (GTDB taxonomy): Bacteria > Bacillota_I > Bacilli_A > RF39 > UBA660 > Coprosoma. The sequence goes on along the minus strand of CALVRS010000063.1, from coordinate 6,047 downwards.
AAAACCAATTTTAACTGCCACTGAAGAACTTCTAAAAGAAAAGAAAAATAAAAACGAAGCCAATGGGCTTTTAAATCGTAAAGCAAGAGTATTAATTGTTGGAGCTCCAAACGTTGGTAAATCAACTTTAATCAATCGCCTAGCCGGAAAAAAAGTAGTCAATATTGGCAATAAACCAGGTATCACTAAAAACTTAAGTTGGATAAGAGTAAATAATAAAATTGAACTTTTAGATACGCCAGGCATTTTGTGGCCAAAACTAGACCAAACTGACGCTTTAAATCTTGCAGCCTTAACTGCCATCAAAGAAGAAACCTTGCCTCTTTTTGATATAGCCTGTCATATTTTACAAACTTTAGAAAAATATTATCCCAATATATTAAAAGAAAGATATAACCTTGATAAACTAGATGAAGATATAGTAATTTCTATCGAAAACATTGCAAGACAAAGAGGCTGCCTCATAAAAGGGGGAGACATCGATTATAATAAAGCAATATCACTAATAATTGGTGATGTCAAAAATGGATACATAAAAGGAGTAACATTTGATAGGATAGATAAACATGAATAAACAAGAAATACTAGAAAATTTAAAAAAATATAACCTCGAAAATCAAGACTTTATCATAATCGGTTCAGCAGCTTTAGTACTGCAAGGCCTTAAAGAAAAATGTAACGATATCGATATTGCCACATCTTTAAAATGTAATAATTTTCTATTAAAAAACTTTAAATGTGATATAAAAACTGAAATTGATGGATATAAAATTTATATAATAGATAATATAATTAACTTTAGTACCCATTATTATAAAGACTTTAAAGGAAACATAATAGATGGATATTTAACTCAAACCATAGAAGAAGTTTTAAAATTAAAAAAATTATTAAATAGAGAAAAAGACCAAAACGATATTAAATTGATTATAGAATATTTAAATAACCTAAATATAAACTCACTTGCCCTTGCTTATCTAGGTGATGCCATATATGAACTCTTTATAAGAAAATATCTAATCTCTAAAGGAAACTATAAAGTAAATGACCTTCAAATAATGGCTACAAAATATGTCTCAGCAAAAGCCCAAAGCAATTTCCTAGATAAAATGCTCGAAAATAACTTTTTAACCGAAGAAGAACAAATAATCATTAAAAGAGCTAGAAATCATAAAGTTTTGTCACATCCTAAAAAAACAAGTATAATAACATATAAAAAAGCAACTGGACTAGAAGCTTTACTGGGTTATTTAAAAATAAAAAATAATAATCAAAGAATAAAAGAAATTATGAATTATATAGTAGGTGATTAAATGCATGTATATGGAAAAAATGTAGCAAAAGAAATATTAGAAAAACATAGTGCCATAAAAAAGGCCTATATTTATGAAAACTTTCAAGATGAAGAAATCTTAAATAAACTAAAAAAAGCCAATATTCCTTGTAAATATCTAGATAAAAAAACCATGGATAAAATAGAAAATGCAAACCATCAAGGAATTATCCTAGACATAAAAGAATATGAATATACATATTTAGATAATATAATAAATAGTAATATAATAGTAATACTAGACCATATCGAAGACCCCCATAATTTTGGCGCTATCATAAGAACATGTGAAGCAGCCGGCTTAAAAAATATAATCATACCAAAAGATAGATCTTCTAAAGTAAATGCCACAGTCATGAAAACCAGTGCGGGAGCTTTAGAAAACGTAAATATTTGTATGGTATCAAACCTAGTCAATACCATAAAAACTCTTAAGAAAAATAACTTCTGGATAATAGGCACTGATATGGAAGGAACCGATTATAGAAAAATTGACTACTCTGGTAAAATTGCCTTAATCATTGGCAATGAAGGGAAGGGACTTAGTAGACTTACTTTAGAAAACTGTGATTTTGTCGCTAAAATACCAATGTATGGAAAAGTAAATAGTCTAAATGCTTCTGTTGCAGCAGCCCTAATAATTTATGAGGCGGTGAGAAATAAATGAAATATGATAATATAAATGATAATGAAATACTATCGATGGTTGCCGATAATGAAGATGCTACTGAAACTTTATTCAGTAAATATAAACCATTAATAATAGGAATTGCAAAAAAAATATATACTAAAAATCAAATAACTGGCCTTGATTTAAATGATTTAATTCAAGAAGCCATGATAGGTTTTAGCATTGCCATCAACACCTATGATGAAAACAAAGATGCAGCTTTTTTTACCTATGCTAAAACATGCATCGAAAGAAGATTAATTAGTCTTCTAAAATCAGCCGGTCGCTATAAACATTTGCTTTTAAATGAATCATATTATGTTGAAGATTTAGTAAATGAAAAAAAAGGACTCGAAAACATTTTAGAAGATAATGCTAGTAACCCTGAACATAGACTTTTAGAATATGAAAACACCGAAGAACTTGTCAAAAACATTCAAAAAACCTTAACCCCCCTAGAAGCAGCCGTTTTTGAATTAAAAGTAAGTGGTTTCAATTATAGAGAAATAGCCGACATCTTAAGTAAAGATATAAAATCAATAGATAATGCTATCAGCCGAATAAAACAAAAAGTGCAAAAATATTTAAATAACAATTGACAAAGTACCAATTAATTGTTTATAGTAATAAAGAGGTGAGAGTATGAGAGAAAGATCAGTTGCTGTAAGTATTATTTTAACTATTGTTACATGTGGCATTTATGGTATCTATTGGTTCATTTGTCTAACCAATGAAGTTGAAATTGCTAGTGAAGATAGAGAAATGTCTTCCGGTGGAGTAGCATTCCTACTAACCATAATTACATGTGGTATTTATGGAATTTACTGGGCATATAAAATGGGTAAACTTCTAATGATTGCCAAAGAAAAACAAGGCCTTAGAGCTGATGACAATTCAGTAGTATTTTTAATTCTTCAGCTCATCGGTTTTGGTATAATTAACTATGCCTTAATTCAAAGTGGTTTAAATGAAATTACTTACGCAAAACAAGGACAAAGCAATTAAGCTTTTTTCTTTATGAAAAAAATATTAATTTTAATCGCTCTATTAATTTTATATCTAATATTATCTGACTACTTTCACTTTTATATACCTTGTCCAATTAAACAAATAACAGGTCTTTATTGTCCAGGATGTGGCATTACTAGAATGCTTACCTCTATTTTAAAACTTGACTTTTATAAAGCCTTTAGATATAACCCTTTACTTTTTATAATGCTTCCGTTTGGTATATATTTGTATATTGATTTTCTAATAAGAAAAGAAAAATCACTTTACCATAAAATTCCTGAAAAAATATGGTATTTAATAATTATTATATTAATAATTTATGGTATATTAAGAAATATTCAAGCCTTTGACTTTCTTTCACCACAATAAAAAGCGATGTTACTCGCTTTTTTCTATATATTTTAAAACTTCTTCACTATCATCTAAATGTAATTTTGTATGACCAATAATTTGATAATCTTCGTGACCCTTGCCAAGTAATAAAACAATATCATTTTCTTCTATCATATCCAAAGCCTTTTTAATAGCCTCACGTCTATCTAAACAAACCTCATAATTACTTTTTTTAACGCCAGCCAAAATATCCTTCATAATTTTTTCAGGGTCCTCAGTTCTTGGATTATCGTTAGTAAAAATAACATAATCACTATAATTAGAAGCAATCTCTCCCATAATAGGCCTTTTAAGTGGATCTCTGTCACCACCGCAGCCAACTAAAGTAATAACTCTTGCCTTCGCAAGCTCCTTATAAGCCGTAACAACTTTTAAAACAGCATCAGGTGTATGTGCATAATCTACAACAGCATATCCATTTTTAACTTTGTAAGTTTCACATCTTCCCTTAGGGGCTTTTAAATCATATGTCTTTTCTATAAGTAAATCAATATCAAAACCGAGCTCACATAAAATACTAAACATCGTAAAATAATTATAAACATTAAATTTACTAGTTAAATTAGTAGTTACATCATATTCTTTTCCTCTATATTTAAAATGAATATCTGTATGATCTGGATAAATATCATCACTTATAATATTATAATCTGCCTTGCCGTATCCAAAAGTTTTTGTATTTTTAAATCTTTCTATAAACTTTTTACTAGCATCATCATCCTTGTTAACCACTAAAACGCCATCATCTTTTATATAATTAGTAAGCAAAAGCTTCGCATTCAAATAATTTTCCATCGTCTTGTGATAATCTAAATGATCCTCAGTTAAATTAGTAAAAGCACCGGCTACAAATTCTAAACCTTCAATTCGCTTTTGGTCAAGAGCAAAATTGCTAACCTCCATAACCACATATTGACACCCGAGCTTCAAAGCTTCTTCAAGCAACTTGTAAATAGTTAAAATCTCTGGAGAAGTATTTGGAAGTTCCTTATAAAAATCTTCACAGATAAAACCAATAGTACCAATATAAGCCGCTTTTTGACCTAAATCCCTAAGCATTTGATAAGTCAAATAAGCCGATGTTGTCTTGCCATTTGTACCAGTAATACCAATTAACTTTAAATCTTTAAAATTATCCTTATATTCTTTAACAAGTAACTCTTGATAGTATTTAGCAGAATTTTCAACAACTTTAACTGGCACACTAGTTTTAACTTCTTTTTCTGCAATAACTGAAGAAGCTCCATTTTTAACTGCATCTTCGATAAAATTATGACCATCAACAGTATAACCTTTAATTGCTACAAAAGTTTGTCCAGGTTTAATTAATTTTGAATTAGTTTCATACTTAAACATAAACTCTCAACTCCTAAAATATTCTATGAATTAATTAAAATTATGATAATTAACCACTTTAAAAATCATACCATCATTTGTAAAATTAAGCAAACATATATATTTTTCGTAAAAATAAAAAATACCCAAAAAATCCTCAGGTTGAAACCAAAATAAAAAAAGTATATAATAAAAATGGGAGAGTGATAAAATGTCTAAAGTTTATTTTACAAAAGAAATAACTTCTGATGCCTTAGTCAAAATATATGATAAACTAAATATAAAATTAAAAGGAAATGTTGCTGTTAAACTTCATTCTGGAGAAAAAGGTAATCAAAATTACTTAAAACCAGAATTTGTCAAACCACTAGTTGATTATGTAAATGGTACAGTAGTAGAATGTAATACCGCATATAATGGTGCGAGAAATACAACTGAAAAGCATAAACAACTAATCAAAGAACATGAATGGGATAAATATTTCAAATTTGACTTAGTAGATGAAGAAGGACCAGACATGGAGTTAGATATTCCAAACGGTAAAATACTAAAGAAAAATTATGTTGGAAAAAATTTATCCCGTTATGACTCAATGTTAGTTCTATCTCATTTCAAAGGACATGCCATGGGTGGCTATGGAGGAGCCTTAAAACAACTATCAATAGGCTGTGCCTCTTCAGAAGGTAAAACCTTAATTCATACAGCTGGTAAAACCAATAATCAGTATGAACTTTTTGATAACCTTCCAGAACAAGATCATTTTCTAGAAGCTATGGCAGATGCGGCTGAAAGTGTTGTAAATCATTTTAAAGGAAATATCGTCTTTATAAATGTCATGAAAAACATTTCTGTTGACTGTGATTGTGATGCCCATGCTTCAGCTCCATGTATGGAAAATATTGGAATATTAGCTTCAACTGATCCAATTGCTCTTGATCAAGCTTGCTTAGATTTAGTATATAACTCAAATGATAAAGGTAAAGATAAACTAATAGAAAGAATAGAATCATTGCATGGTGTTCATACAATCGAAGCTGCCAAAGAACTAGGCTTTGGCGAAAGAAAATATGAATTAATCGAATTTTAAAAAGCGAAACAAATTCGCTTTTTTTCTTATCTTAAAAATTCATCAATTGATATCTTATGATTTTTACATATTGAATATAAAGTTAATGTCGTAATCAAATTCATGCCAATTTCATAATGGCAATAAGTAGCTCTAGAAATACCACACTCATCCGCCATTTTTTGTTGCGTTAATTTTAAACTTTTTCTTAAATTCTTTAACTTTTCTCCAACTTCTTT
>CALVRS010000062.1 GCA_944358725.1 uncultured Bacilli bacterium | reverse complement strand
ACTTTTTCATATAAAAACTCCTTCCTATTACATTATAAGCCAAGTACCTAAAAATGCCGAATATGTGAATTCCACGGAAAAATAAAAATTCCTCATATTTCACCCAAAATATGTTATAATGTAATAGGTGAATAAAAAATGAGTAAAAATTATATTAAAATGAATAAAAATCAAAATCAACTGTCACTTGGTAACTTTTGTAGATGCACAAAAGAACTAGCGCAAAATAAAGCCTTCGCAAATCAAACAGAAATATTTTATACACTTTTTGATGTAACCGACGTCAGCGATTCTACCGTCAATAACTACTGCATTGGATATAGAACCATTGGTAGTGAATTTAGACAAAAATATATTGCCTATAAAAATCATTATGAAAAATCTCCAGAAATTTTCGATAACGTAATATTAGGCCTGCTTTCGATATTAGATGGCGAAGTTTATCCTAAAATAAATCATGAAACCTTAGAAGAAAAAACAAAAAACCATAGTGCATTAACCAAACTTGCCCTAGAACTTTATAACATAGCTAAAAACGATGAAACCGTTCCTAATGAATTTACAGCTAATCTCTATAAACAAATAACTCAAAAACAAATATATAAAACAATATGTGATATCTTAATATATATCGTTTTAGAAAAAAAACAACCTGTCTATACAGAAATTTCCCAAAAACAAATCGTTGAAAATATTTTGATCAGCACTAACATATCCGTAAACGAACTAGAAAAATTTTTAAAACTGCAAATGCAAGATGGTATTAACTATACCCATTCCCTAAAAAAACTTGCTAAAGAAAAAAATCCGTATGCCTGCTATGAAATAGGCGATATGGAATATACCGGTAAAATGGTCGGATACCCTAGATATATTAAAAGCTATGAATACTTTAAAGTAGCCGCTGAAAAAAATCATCCAAGAGCTTGCTGGTTAATCGCCCAAATGATTTATCAAAAGAAAATTGGTGAACTTTCAAAAGAAGATTTAAAATTAGCTTGGCATTATCTTAAAAAAGCCGAAAAAGTCGGCAGTATAGCTGCCACAAATACAATCGGTGTTTGCTATTTAAAAGGCCTTGTCCCAGATGAAAATAAAAGTGAACAAAAAGCCATTGAATACTTTAATAAAGCCCTTAATCATGAATATGTCTATGCCAGTAATAATCTAGGCAAAATATATGAAAAAAAGAAAGACTATAAAAAAGCCTTTAAATACTTTCTGTATAGTGCCGATAAAGAAGAAAGTTGGGCTTGTAATAAAGTGGGGGAATATTATAGATTAGGTATCACTCAAGAAAAAGATATGATAAAAGCCTTTAAATATTATAACTTAGCCACTGAAGTACCTTTAAATATATTAGATCACTGGGCTTTCTATAACCTCGCAAAATACTTCTATCTAAATGGTAATATTAATGCCAAAATTGAAAAAAACTTAAATAAAGCCATCAAATATTTTGAAAAAGCCGCTCAAAAAGGCATTTATGAAGCCTATGAAGAGCTCATATATATTTATATAGATATATATAAAGAAACCTCACTTGACTATTATCTAGATAAAATAAATACCTATTTAAAAAAACTAGCTCAAAATAGTTACTATGATAAATGTAAAGAAAAATTAAAAGAAAGGCTATCAGAAACCACAAAAAAACATCTCGCCCTTGTCAAATTAGTTTAATAAAATTCAAAACCTTGACTAAATCAAAACCCTAATTTATAATTTAATGTAGGTGATACAAATGAAAAATAAAGCTTTTACTTTAGTTGAATTATTAGGTGTCATAGTTATTCTAGGAATATTAGCTATGATTACCGTTCCAATCGTCCAAAAAACAATAATTGATAATACAAATAGCGTCTATCAAGACCAAATAACAAGCTTCGAAAAAGCTGCTAAAAACTATGTTGCTAAAAACGTCTATGAAATGACTAAATGTCAAATAGAAACTTGTCAAATATCCCTAAAAAAACTTCAGGAAGAAGGCCTTTTACCATCTGGTAATATCATAAATCCTAAAACAGATAAAAACTTCGACCTCGAAAACGTCGTTGATATAACCTACGATGGTACTAATTTTACATATAACTATGATGAAAACCAAGACCAGTAAGAAGGTGAAAAAACATGCTATATAGTTCAGTAAATAATCCTAAAATAAAAGAACTTGCTAAACTTAAAACAAAAAAATATCGCGATAAACAAAACCTTTTCTTAATCGAAGGTAAACATCTAGTTAAAGAAGCCTATAATAGTGGTTATCTAAAAGAACTATTCATATTAGAAAATCAAACCTTAAATATCGATATAAAAACTAACTACATCACTGAAAATGTTTTAAAAACCTTAAGTAGTGTACCATCACCTGTTGGTATCATTGGCCTTTGTCAAAAAAAAGAAACAAAATTAAAAGGAGATAAACTCCTAATTTTAGACTCTATCCAAGACCCAGGAAATCTTGGAACCATAATCAGAAGTAGTGTAGCTTTTAATATAGATACCATAATTATAAATGAAAAATGCGCTGACCTATATAGCGATAAAGTTATAAGAGCATCTCAAGGCATGATATTTAAAGCCAATATCATCAAAACCAATTTACCTAACTTTTTAAAAGAAATAAAAGGTAAAATACCACTTTTTGGTACTAAAGTAGATGGCGGAAAAGACATAAATACACTTGAAAAAAAATCAAAATTTGCTATAATAATGGGAAATGAGGGTAGTGGAGTAGATAAAAAACTCTTAGAAATGTGCGATGAATATCTGTACATTCCAATGAATAAAAACTGTGAAAGTTTAAATGTCGGTGTAGCTACAGGCATAATTCTTTATGAACTAAATAAAAAGAGGTGATCAAATGCTTTATATTGGTAATTTAGTAAATACCCATGGCATTAAAGGCGAAGTCCGTATCATCTCTTTTTTTAAATATAAAGAAGAAATTTTTAAACCAGATAATTATCTTTATATAAATAATGAAAAATTAAAAATAAAAACTTATAGAAAACATAAAAACTATGATATGGTAACCTTTGAAAACTATAATAACATCAATGACGTGTTGAAATTTAAAAATCAAAAAGTATATATCAATAGAAATGAATACACCTTTAAAGGACCATTAAATGAAGACTTATATGGTAAAAAAGTCTATGATAAAGATAAATATATTGGTATTTTAACAAACATTATAAATAACAATGGTAAAGAATTGTTAGTTGTAAAAGGCAAAAAAGAATACTTAATTCCTTATGTCGCTGAATTTGTAAAAAATATTGATAAAGATATAAAATTAGACTTAATCAAAGGACTAATCGATGAAGATTGATATCTTAACAATCTTTCCTGAAATGTTTGAAGGCTTCTTAAAAACATCCATCATTAAAAGAGCCATTCAAAATAACTTTGTCGATATTCAAATTCACGATATTAGAAAATATAGTAAAGACCCTCATAAAAAAGTTGATGATTATGGCTATGGTGGTGGTAAAGGTATGGTTTTAATGCCTCAGCCCATCTTTGATGCCGTTAGTGATTTAAAAAAAGAAAACACTAAAGTAATTTTAATGACCCCACAAGGAAAAACCTATAATCAAAAATTAGCCTATGACCTAGCTTTAGAAAAACATCTTATTTTAATATGTGGTCACTATGAAGGTTTTGATGAACGAATTAGAACCTTGGCTGACCTAGAAATTAGTATAGGTGATTATATTCTAACCGGTGGTGAACTTGCCAGTATGGTCATAACTGATAGTATCACAAGATTAATAGATGGCGTTATCGAAAAAGACTCCCACTTAAACGACTCATTTAATAATAATTTATTAGATTATCCAGTATATACTAAACCAGTAAACTTCAAAGGAATGAAAGTACCAGATGTTCTTCTTTCTGGCCATCACGCCAATATAAAAAAATATCGTGAAGAAATGGCCCTAGAAAAAACTAAACAAAGACGTCCAGATTTATTAGAAAAAGGTGAAAAAAATGAATGAAAGATATTATATTTGTGATAAAGATAATAACGAAATAGTCTACGGCTATATCGATTATAATAAAGTTCATGGTTTTAAAATAAAACCACAAAATAATATTCCCTATGAAGGTATCGAAGTAAGTAGACTAGTCTTAGTAAAACCTAAACTAATTGAAAACGTCTTAAAGCGAAAAACAAAACATAAATTAAATGCCTATTTAACATTTCTTTTCACCGTAATTGACGATGATGATGAAGACCCTGATAATTTAAAACTAGTCATAGATGACGTCGCTAGATATAAAAATATCATCATGAATAAATACTCAAAATTCTTAGATAAAAAATATATAAAACAACTTTTAAATAAAGTTGGTATGGTTGAACTAGAACTTAAAGCCAAACTAAAAGAATTAACAAAACAAAATACTAAATCACAAGGAAAATCACGCTAATCTTCTTGCATTATTTTTAAATATGTGGTACAATTTATCATGTCGTGTTCCGCTGAGGTTTATACATAAAAATTACTTATGAACATAGATTTATGCAAAGGAGTGATTACTGTGAATTTGGTAGATAAAATAACCAAAAAACAAATAAGAACAGATTTGCCAGAATTTCGTGTTGGTGATACTATTAAAGTAAACGTTCGTATCATCGAAGGAAAAAGAGAAAGAATTCAGGCATTTGAAGGTATCGTAATTGCTATCAAAGGTAGTGGAGTTAGTAAAAACTATACTGTTAGAAAAAAATCTAGCGGTATTGGAGTTGAAAGAACTTTCCCATATAGCTCACCTAAGGTTGATAGCGTAGAAGTAATTAGAAGAGGTAAAGTTAGAAGAGCTAAACTTAATTATTTACGTGACCTTAAAGGACAAGCAAAAATCAAAGAAAGAAAATAAGGCCATTAAAGGCTTTATTTTTATATACTGATAATTTGTGAAAAATCAAAAAAATGTTTACAAATATAATTGTTCATGATATATTGATTACAGCAAGATAGTCTAAAAATATCAAATAATATATAAATAAAAGGAGGATAAATTATGGAGCTTAAAGAAAATAAAACTGAAGAAAAAAAAGAAAATAAAATAAGTAAATTTCTACAAGGAACCTTACCGTATGTTGTCATAATAGCAGCCGTTGTCCTAGTTAGAAGTTTTATTGTAACGCCTATTCAAGTTGAAGGCTTATCGATGTTTTCAACCCTTGACGATAAAGAAATACTCCTTTTAAAAAAATATGATAGAAGCTATCAAAGATTTGATGTTGTTGTCTTCAATTATAATAATGCTAAATTAATCAAAAGAATAGTCGGACTTCCTGGAGAAACAGTTGAATATAAAGACGGAAATCTTTATATCAACGGAAAGTATACCCCTGAGACATTTTTAAATAATAAAATAACTGCTGATTTTTCCCTAGAAGAGCTTGGCTATGATAAAATTCCAAAAGGTTATTACTTTGTTATGGGAGATAACCGTACTAATTCAACCGATAGTAGAATAATAGGACTTATAAATGAAAAAGACATTGAAGGGACAACCAACTTTGCCATCTTTCCTTTAGACAAAATCGGAATTTTTAACTAAACTGCACACCAGTGTAGTTTTTTTCTTTCAAATAATGATATAATGAAATAAAAGGAGGGGACCATGACTGCAATTATTTATGAAACCAATACCGGACATACCTTAAAATATGCTCAAATGTTAAGTAAAAAATTACATATCCCATATTACACCATAGAAGAGGCTAAAGAAAAAATACAAAATGAAGATAAAATAATTTTTTTAAGTTGGGTGTGCGCTAGTAAAATAAAAAAACAAAAAGAAATATCTAATTATAACATTATTTGCTATGGTCTAGTTGGCGCCTATCCTTATTCTGATAAATATTTGAAAACCTTAAAAATAAACAATAAAATAAGTAAACCAATTTTCTATTTAAGAGGAGGCATCGATTATTCAAAATTAAATATTTTTCAAAAATTACTTGTAAAATTAGCCAGTAAAACACTTAAAAACCAAAGTGAAGAAACCAAAAAAATGTTTAAACAAGGTTATAACTTTGTAAAAGTAGAAAACTTAGAAGAGATAATTAAATATCTTCAGATAAAACATATATAAAAGGAGAATCAATCATGAATATCAATAAAATAGTTAGTGAACTAAAAAAAGGAAATCTAGTCATCATTCCAACAGATACCGTTTATGGTATTTCTGCTGATATTGAAAATACTAAAGCCATTGAAAAAGTTTATCAAGCTAAAAATAGAGATAAAAATAAACCATTATTATTGCTTGTAAATAACGAAGAAATGTTAAAAAAATATACTAAAAAATTAACTAATTTAGAAAAAGAAATAATTAAAAAATATCTTCCAGGAAAATTAACCATACTTCTTTTGAAAAATGATAAAGTACCTGATAATATTACCGCTGGAAGTAATTTAGTAGGTATTAGAATACCTGATAATAATGATTTAATTCAAATAATAAATAAATTAGGTCATCCCATAATATCAACAAGTGCTAATATTTCAGGCCAAAACACAATAACTAATCCTCAAAAAATAGATCAAAATCTTTTAAAATATATCTCTTACATCGAAAATATTGGAACAGTTAATAGTGAGCCATCTTCAATAATTAAAATAGAAAATAATCAAATAAAAATCATAAGAGAAGAAAAAATAGCCAAACAAATAATCAAAGATTATCCAAATAACATTTTAAAAACAAACTAAAATTATAAAAAGCTAAAAATTAATTACAAATTAGGAAACTCTAGGATTGTTTCCTTTTAAAAATAGCCTTTACATTATAAGATATTAATGTGAAAGGAGCAAATTATGGATCAAGAAAAAATAGGAAAATTTATAGCTAAATGTCGTAAAGACAAAAAATTAACTCAATCTGAATTAGCAGAAAAATTAGGTGTTACTGATAAATCAATTAGTAACTGGGAAAATGGTAGGAATATGCCAGACTTGTCATTATTTAAATCTTTATGTGAATCATTAGACATTTCAATTAATGATTTAATAAGTGGTGAAAAAGTATCAAAAGATAAATATCAAGAAAAATTAGAAGAAAACATTATTACTACAATAGATTATACAAATAAAAAAGTGAAAGAAAAAAACACTTTGATTAATATTATTTTAATTATAGTAGGAATAATAATGGCAATTACTGCAATGATCATATTCCCAAGTGAAAGTAGTTGGGGAAGTTTTTATTCTGTACTTGGATGTATAGTCTCTTTAATAGGTGTTTCTAAATTTTCAAAAAAACTAAATTATGCCAAAAGAATATTGATTAATTTTGGATACTTTATTTTGTTTATTGTAATGTTATTTTTAATAGATTATATAAGTGTAGTAAATATAAAGCAACCGCCAAGATTTTCTTATTTAAAAGAAACAGGAGATAATATGATCATTTATAAAGCACCATTATACAATGTATATAGAATAAATAAAGACACTAAAAATGAGTATTATATAATCGATACAAATAAAATTTATACAGAAGATACAGTACCTATTACACCATTTAATAGAGATAAATCAGGGATTGATAATATAATAAAATATAAAAATAAATATGTTGGTAATAATAGTAATACCGGCAATTTAATAAATAACCTACCACTTTCAGAATATGGATATGTATTTAAAATAGATTCCGCTAATTTAAAACTAACTATTGATTATCATATTACAGATTGGTATATAAATGAAAATCATTATTTAGAAAAATCTTTATTATATAATTCAGTAGCTATATTTTCTTTAATTGATAATGTAGATAAAATTACATTTAACTTTAGCGGTAAATCATACCAAGTATACCGAAAACAAATTGAAAATTTATATCCTAATTATAGCAATATTATCAGCAATAAAATTAATAAAAATAATTTTAATAAGTATTTAGAAAATAAAATGAATAATAATGATTTTGTAGAAGATATGTTTTATAAATTATTTGTAAATTAATATTTATATGGAAGGTCAATAGTTATGAATATAAAAAAATAACAAATTAAAAAGAAAATATTTCTAATACTATATATTGTATTTGCAATAATTCCTAGTATTCTTTATAAAAATAGTAAAAAGGAAATAGAAAAATAAATTACAATTTGATAATAGTTAAATGAATAGTAATTTGTAAGTAAACCGTAGGTATGTTTTTTCAAAAATAAACCTGTGGTGTGTGGAAAAGCAAGGATTTTTCTGCTAAATTGTTAATAGAGGTGATAAGTATGGATAAAGTAAAAATAGGTCAATTTATTGCAAAGTGTCGCAAGGATAAAAAAATAACTCAAGAACAATTAGCAGAAAAATTAAATATTAGCAAAAATGCAGTTAGCAAATGGGAAAGAGGAATCTGCTTAATGGATATGTCTCTTTTAAAGCCATTAAGTGAAATACTTGGTGTTAGTGTAAATGATATTTTATCAGGAGAAAAAATACCAGAAGATAAGATAAAAGAAAAATCAGAGGAAAATATTATAAAATTATCTGAGTTTAATCACTATAAAAGTGTTACTATTGGAACTATATTTATATTAATAACAATTGCAATTATTATTATATATTCTCTTGTTAAAAATATAGAATGTTCTGGTTATACAACTTTATTATTTGGATTTTCAGCAGTCGTTTATTTTTATAAATATAAACAAAACAATAATAGAAAGCTATTATTATGTGCTTGGTGTATGATTATAGCATTCATTGCAAATTTTATTGCATTTATAGTATCAACAATATAAATTACAATTTGTAGGAGGTTAATAGTTATGAATATAAAAAAAGAGCAAATTAAAATGAAGATATTTCTAATATTATATATTGTGTTTGCTATATTAAGTTTTATTGGAGTATTTATGGTAATAACTAAAAAATTAAACAGTGTTGGATATGTAATTATACCAATGTTATTTTCAATAGTTTTTAGTATGTCTTATAGAAGAAGTAAAAAATCAA
The DNA here is from genome assembly GCA_944358725.1 of uncultured Bacilli bacterium. Classification (GTDB taxonomy): domain Bacteria; phylum Bacillota_I; class Bacilli_A; order RF39; family UBA660; genus Coprosoma. The sequence goes on along the minus strand of CALVRS010000062.1, from coordinate 1,298 downwards.
TAGAAGATAATAAAAAGTAGTCATTAGGGATTCTGGAGGTAGTTATGATTAAATCGAATATTAAAAAACAATTTTCTTGTGACAAAAATAAATTGTGGGATATTATTACGGATAATTCAAATTATAAATGGAGAACAGGTTTATCAAAAATAGAAATAATAGACGAAAATCATTTTATTGAATATACAAAAAATAATTTTCCAACTTATTTTACTATAACAGCAAAAGAAAAGTTAAAAGAATATAAGTTTGATTTAGAAAATGCTAATTTGAAAGGAAGATGGATTGGTACTTTTAAAGAACTTCCAAATGGTCAAATTGAATTAGATTTTACTGAAGAAATTGAAGTAAATAGTTTAATTATGAAACTATTAGCCAAACCTTATTTAAAAAGCCAACAAAAAAGATATATGAGAGATTTAGAGAAAGAATTAAATAAATAATTTAAATTAGTAAATTATAGAGGAGTTGAAATAATATGAATGAATATATAAACTTAACATTAGAGAACATTGAAGAAGAACATATATGTTGTGCTATTGGTGATCCAAAACATCAAATTGGTGTTGATAAAAAAAAGGAATGGATTAAAAGTAAATTAAATGAAGGACACGTATTTAGAAAGTTAAATGCACGAGGGAAAATTTTTATTGAATATGAGCCAATAGAAACTGCTTGGGTCCCTATTAGTGGTAAGAACTACGAATATATTTATTGCTTATGGGTTGCAGGTAGTTTCAAAGGTAAAGGTATTGGAAAAGAACTTTTAGAATATGCTATAAATGATTCAAAAGAAAAAGGTATGAGTGGTATATGTACTTTAACATCTAAAAAGAAAAAGCCATTTATTGGAGAAAAGAAATTCTTTGAACATTATGGGTTTAAAGTTGTGGATTCTATTGGTGATTATGAATTACTAGCATTACAATTTGATGATAGTGAAACTCCAAAATTCAATGATAATGCTAAAAGTATGAAAATAGATAATCAAGATTTTACCATTTATTATAGTAATGAATGCCCTTATGTAGAATATGAAATAAAAGAGTTATCAGATTATGCCAAAGAAAAGAATATAACAATAAACTTTATAAAAATAGATTCATTAGAAAAAGCGAAAAATGCACCCTGCATATTTAATAATTGGGCAAATTTTTATAAAGGAGAATTTGTTTCAAACACTATATTAAATGCAAACTCATTTGAAAAATTGATAAAGGATTAAAATGGAATTTATAAAAGCAAAAACTATACTTTCAAAAGTGAAATATGGTAATGAATGGTATGGTATTGATTAT
>CALVRS010000061.1 GCA_944358725.1 uncultured Bacilli bacterium | reverse complement strand
AGACTATGGTATTAAACTAAATAAATTCTTTGTAACTACCATATTAAAACCAGAAGATGATAAACAATACTTAGAATTTAAAGAACTATTCTTCAAACAAACAGTCTCAGTAGCTGAAGCTGAAATTAGACAAAAAGTAAATATCATAGACGAACAGACCAAAGCCAAACAAAAAGTCATCGCCTCTGAAGCCGAAGCCAAAAAACGTGCGCAAGAAGGTTATTCATATCAAGAAGAAAGATCTTATAACGCTTTAGAAAAAATGGCCGCTAACGAAGGAGTAGGCGAATTTGCTAACGTTGGAGTCGGACTTGGTATCATGAGCGGAATAGGGACCACTTTAGGCGATAAAGTTGGAAATAATGTTCAAGGTGTTATTGCTAATATTGATAATAATACTAAAACATGTCCAAACTGTGGAACTGCAAACTCTAAAGATCATAGCTTTTGTAAAAAATGTGGAACTCCATTAGAAAATAGTTTAACCTGTCCAAATTGCCATTATAAATTAAAGCCCGATAACATATTTTGCCCAAAATGTGGAAGGAGAATAAAATAATATGAAAAAAATTATCCCAGTAATCGTTATCTTAATAAGTCTTTGTTTTTTAAGCCTAACATATTTAAATAAACCATTTCAAAAAAGCGAAATACTAATAACCTCACACAATAACCAGCACGTTCAAAAATACGCCGAAGAAAATAACTATAAATATCAAAATATATCTGATAGTGAATATAATAATATTCAAAAAGAAAATGAAGAAGATTTTACCTATAACATTACAAATAATCAAATAGAAATAACCGGTTATAAAAACATTCAAAGTAAAATAATAATACCTGAAAACATCGAAAATCATCCCGTAACTACTATTTCTATGAATTTAAATTATACTCCAAAAGAAATATATTTACCTAGCGGTGTAACACTCATAAACACCTTAATAAACGAAAACATAAATAATAACTTCTATTTCACTTTAATCATAGAAATATTTGCTACAATTTTAATATTAATCATAACCCTCATTTTAAATAAAAAGAAAAACCAAGATAAAATTGTCTATATTGCTTTTCTATATATATTATCATTTATCTATTTGTTAGCCATGAATATATGTGCATACCTAAATATAAATAATCTTCTGCACTTAAGCATCATTATAACAATCATATACTTTATTCTATTTTTACCAATCTACTTTGCTAAAAAAAGATTAAATGAATACGATAAAAACATCCAAAACACAAATAACTTCATCGAAAATGCTTTAAAACTTGCCCAAAAAACAAATAATGAAAAACTAATAGAAACAATTAAATACTCAGACCCAATTACAAACGAAAATACCAAAAACATCGAAACGCAAATCATAAACACTTTAAAAGAAAATAAAAAAGAAAATGTAGAAAACATCATAAATATGATTAAAGAGCGAAATGAAATATGTAAAAAAACCAAAGGTAACTAAAACCCTTGGTTTTTCTTTGAAAAAAAAGCAAAATTATGTATAATGTAAATAGGTGAAGTACTATGCCAATCAAAAAATATATTAAAAAAAATAAAATACCAATAATCATAATATTCTTTCTAACTTTAAATATCATTTTATTTATAACATACTTAATTAAATTAAATACCCCAAAACCAAAATTCAAACAAATAAAACCAAAAGTAACCTTTAATCAAAAAATAAATTACTATAAACCAAAAACAATCAAAAAAGATAATATCAATCCATCAGTAATATCCGAAAAAACAATCTATCTAACCTTTGATGATGGACCTAGTTATCTAACCGATACCATATTAGATATATTAAAAAAAGAAAATGTCCCCGCAACCTTTTTTGTCATTGGAACTCAAATAGATAAATATGCAAATACCATTAAAAGAATGCAAAAAGAAAACCATACAATCGCCCTTCATAGTAATACTCATAACTATAGTTATATCTATGCAAACGAAGAAAACTACTATAATGACTTAAATCAAATAAGAAATAAAGTATTTCAAATCGTAGGAATTAAACCCAGAATAATTAGATTTCCAGGCGGCTCATCAAATACCGTATCAAAAAAATATAACCAAGGCATCATGAGTAGAATCACAAATAATCTTACAGAAAATAGTTTTTACTACTTTGACTGGAATATCGATAGTACCGATGCCTCAGGAAATATCTCACAAGATGTCATTTATCAAAATACCGTGAATAAAATACATAGTGGAACCAATATCATCTTAATGCACGATGCAGCCACTAAAAAAACTACCGCCTTAGCCTTAGAAAATATCATCAAATATGCTAAAGAAAATGGTTATACCTTTGCTAAAATAACTAAAAATACTCCTCAAATTCATCATCATATCAATAATTAAAGTCTGCCATATTTTGTGGCAGACTCTTTTAAAACAAATTATGGGAAAATATGTAAAATTAAAATAAATTTTGTTAGGGTATTGACAATATTTTTGATAAGTAATACAATGAAAACTGGCGATAAAAGAGGTGAATCATGGAAAAAGCCATATATCAAATAAAAAATTTAAACCATACAATCGCACGTTATTGCTGCGCTAAAATAGACATGCAAAAAAACATGCCAACACCCGCGCAAATGCAAATAATGCATTATATTGGTTCAAAAAAAGATCATAAAGTATATCAAAGAGATATCGTTAAAGCTCTAGGACTTAGAAGGGCCACCTTATCTGAAATACTTAAAACAATGGAAAAAAATGAATTAATATCCAAAGTGCCATCAGAAAATGACACTAGAATAAAAGAAATTATTTTAAGTAAAAAAGCCAAAGAAAATTTTGCCATCGTTAAACAAAAATTAAACGAAACAGAAAAAACAGCCCTTCAAAACATCGATAAAAAAGACTTAGAAATATTTTTCAAAGTCATAAAACAAATGCAAAACAATCTAAATAAAGAAAGGATGAAAATATGTTAAAACTATTTAAAAATTTAACAAAAAAAGAATGGTTATTTGCCATATTTTGTATAATCTTAATTGTTGGCCAAATTTGGCTTGAACTCAAAATACCAGATTATATGTCTGAAATTACCGTCTTAGTACAAACAGAAGGTAGTAAAATGTCAGATATTGTACTAAACGGTGGATACATGGTTTTATGTGCCTTAGGTAGTCTCATATTTGCCATTGGAGCTGGCTACTTTGCCGCCTACATTGCTTCCGAATTTTCAAAAAACACAAGAAAACAAATATTTGATAAAGTTCAAAACATCGACACCGAAGAAGTAAAAAACTTTCAAACTAGTAGCTTAATCACAAGAACAACAAACGATGTAACGCAAATAGAAATGTTACTTGCTATGGGACTTCAACTATTAGTAAAAGCTCCAATTACCGCCGTTTGGGCCATCACTAAAATACTAAATAAAGGTTGGCAATGGAGTGCTATAACTGGCATCGCCGTTGTAATCATGTTAAGCATAATTATAACCCTTATGGCCATCGTTATACCAAGATTTAAACTAGTTCAAAAATTAATCGATAAAATCAATGGCCTAACTAGAGAAAACTTAACTGGAATTAGAGTAGTAAGAGCCTTTAATGCTGAAAAATATCAAGAAGAAAAATTCGATAAAGCTAACCAGAACCTTACAGACATGCAGCTTTTCAACCAAAAAAAATTTGCCATTATGATGCCCGTTATGTACCTAATCATGTATGGACTCACATTATCTATATACTTTATTGGTGCTGGCCTTATCGAAAACTCAGTTTTAGCAGATAAAATAACCGTTTTCGGTAATATGATAGTCTTTAGTTCATATGCTATGCAAGTAATTATGTCATTCCTAATGCTTGCAATGATATTCATGATGATACCAAGAGCCAGTGTTTCTGCAAAAAGAATTAATGAAGTATTAGATACTAAACAAAAAATCCTTCCAGGAACATTTGATGGCGAAACAAAAGAAAAAGGAACCGTCGAATTCAAAAACGTATCCTTTAAATACCCAGATGCCGATGAATATGTCTTAGAAAATATTTCATTTAAAGTAAATAAAGGAGAAACAATCGCCTTTATCGGTTCAACTGGTTCTGGTAAATCAACTTTAATTAACTTAGTTCCAAGGTTTTACGATGCCACTGAAGGCGAAATCTTAATTGATGGCATAAACGTCAAAGAATATAAACCAGAAACTTTGAATAATAAATTAGGTTATGTCCCTCAAAAAGCCGTCATGTTTGCTGGCACTGTAAACTATAACATATCTTATGGCGAAAACGGCAAACCAAAACCTACAGAAGTAAAAATAAAAGAAGCTGCCAAAGTAGCTCAAGCCGCTGAATTCATCGAAAAAATGGATAAAAAATATAAAACACATATTGCTCAAGGCGGTACAAACGTCTCAGGCGGTCAAAAACAAAGATTAGCCATCGCAAGAGCAATAGCTAAAGATCCTGAAATATATATCTTCGACGATTCATTCTCAGCCTTAGATTATAAAACAGATGCCACCTTAAGAAAAGAATTAAAAAAATATACCAAAAATGCTACTAGCTTAATTGTCGCCCAAAGAATAGGAACCATTATGAACGCCGATAAAATAGTTGTCTTAGATAGTGGTAAATGTGTCGGAATTGGAACCCATAAAGAATTACTTAAAAACTGCGCAGTTTATAAAGAAATAGCGCTATCACAATTATCAAAGGAGGAATTAGAAAATGCCTAAACCAGGAAAAGAACCAACATTTGAAAAAGCAAAAGACTTTAAAGGCGCCATCAAAAGACTATTTCATGAATTAAATACTTATAAAACATTAATAATAATCGCCTTTACTTTAGCCATATTAGGCTCTATTCTCTCCATACTAGCGCCTAATAGACTATCAAGCCTAACCGACGAAATATCTGCAGGACTTGTTATCAATCAAGACAACTTACAAGTTTTAACTAAAAAAACAAGCGAAAATCTATCCAAAGAAAAACTAGAAGAAATTATGTCAAAAATACTAAGCCCCGATTTATCTGAAAAAAACATAAAAAATATAATGTCAAATGAAAACATCTCTAACGAAGATAAAGTAAAATTTCAAACAATTCTCACAAAACTAAAAGCAAATGACGAAACAGCCTTAGAAGAACTTAAAAACATGCCAAATACTATTTTAGAAAGTATATTTAAAGATACAACCTATGAAGGGGTAAAAGTAACAACCAAAGATAAAATAGATATCATTAAAATAGATAAAAATAATATAAACTTATCTGAAAACCTTATAAATATATTTTTCAAAGAAATAACTATCGATGGTATCAAAATATCTCCAAATGATCAATATAAATTTATAAAAACATTAAATACCTTAGATAAAAATGCAAATCAAAATGAAATCTATAAAAAACTAGATACAATGCCAAAAAGCATTAAAAAAGCTATAAACCCTATCATGGACATGAATAAAATAAAAAGTATAACATTACTATTAGTATGTATGTATCTAGCAAGCGCTTTATTTACCTACATCCAATCTATCTGTATGACTGATGTAGCAAATAAATTTGCCTATAATCTAAGAAATAGAATATCAATTAAAATAAACAACTTACCATTAAAATATTTCGATAAACATCAAATAGGTGACATATTATCGAGAATTACTAACGACGTTGATATGATCGCTATGTCCATGAACCAATCACTAGCTTCTCTAGTAAGTAGTGTAACCCTATTTTTAGGTAGTATCCTCATGATGTTTATCACTAATTGGATTTTAGCTATAACTGCCATTTTATCAAGTTTAATCGGATTTATCGGTATGGCCTTTATCCTAAAAAATTCTCAAAAATACTTCATGCAAAGACAAACTGAATTAGGTAACCTAAACGGTCATATTGAAGAGATATATTCTGGCTTAAACGTTGTTAAAGTCTATAATGGTAAAGAAGAAGCTAATAAAAAATTCGATGAATATAATGAAAAAGTATGTCAAAGCAATAAAAAAAGCCAGTTCCTATCAGGCTTAATGCAACCATTAATGGCCTTTATCGGTAACTTTGGATATGTAGCCGTTTGTATAGTTGGAGCTATACTTACCATGAATGGTCAAATATCATTTGGTGTCATCGTTGCCTTCATGACATATGTTAGATTGTTCACAAACCCACTTTCACAAATAGCCCAAGCTACAACTTCACTTCAATCAACAGCTGCCGCAAGTGAAAGAGTCTTTGAATTTATCGACGAAGAAGAAATGTCTTCGCAAAAAAATATCAAAAAACATCTAGATAAAGTCAAAGTAAAAGGTAATATTGACTTTGAAAACGTCATCTTTAAATATGACGGTAATGAAAATCCAACTATTAAAAACTTTGAAGCTCACGTAAAACCAGGACAAAAAGTTGCTATTGTTGGACCAACTGGAGCTGGTAAAACAACTATGGTAAACCTTCTTATGAAATTTTACGATATAACCTCTGGTGATATAAAAATAGATGGTGTATCGACTAAAGATCTAACAAGAGAAAATATTCACGATTTATTTACCATGGTCCTTCAAGACACTTGGTTATTCGAAGGAACAATTAAAGAAAACATCATCTATAATAGAAAAAATATCAAAGACGAACAAATAAAAGAAGTTTGTAAAGAAGTAGGCCTTGATCACTTTATAAAAACCTTATCTAAAGGTTATAATACCGTTCTTTCAGATAATGAAAATGTCTCTGCTGGTCAAAGACAACTTCTAACCATCGCAAGAGGCATGATAAAAGAAACACCATTTTTAATCTTAGATGAAGCTACATCTAATGTCGACACTAGAACCGAAGAATTAGTTCAAACCGCCATGGATAAACTAACCGAAGGAAAAACTTCATTTATTATAGCTCATAGACTATCAACCATTAAAAATGCTGATCTAATCTTAGTTATGAAAGATGGTAACATCGTTGAACAAGGCAATCATAAAACACTTATGAAACAAAATGGTTTCTACGCCAATTTATATAACTCACAGTTTGAAAAGTAAGCTTGAAAGCTTGCTTTTTATTTAAATTTTTCTATAATACCAAAAAAAGAATGATAATAATAAATATTCATAAAAATTTATGGTGTGATTTATAAGAATAAATAGTTTTATGTTATTTATGACGGCAAAAAATAATTAGTATTTATAAGCGAAGATATATCCAAAATGAAAAAATTCTCGTCAAGAAAATTATTAACAAAAATTAAAAAATTGACACAACTTGACAAAAACACCATATAGAGTTATAATTAAACATGTCTAAAAAAGGAAGTGATAGTATGCCAAACAGCAAATTATCTTATTTAAAAAGACTAAAAGAAGCTTTTAATACATATAATAGCGAAATAGAAGATAAAGATTTAGCTCTATTAGAAAAAATGTACGAATACGCAAACGACATAGATAATATAAATAAACAAGCAAAAGAAGAGCTAGATACTTTTATTAAAGAATATTCAGTAAGTATAGAGCACCTCGCTAATATATATTTAGATAATAAAGGTAAAACAAACCTTAAACATATGATACGTAAAATGTTGCCAATTCAAGTAACCAAACCACAATGCCGTATCCGTATAATCAAAGGAAAAGAAAACGTTTTATCAAATGCAATATATCAAAAGAGCAAAGTAAAAGTTTTATGCAAAAAAAGGAATTTTCCTAAAGCCGCATAAAACTTTTTTTCACAAAAAATACACAAAAAAATGCTATTATTAAAACGGAGATGATTATATATGCGCCTACTAATAGTCGACGATGAAAAACTAATACGCGATGTTATTAAAACATATGCTGAAACAGAAAATTATGAAACCTTAGAAGCTGAAGATGGCCTAGAAGCCTTAAAAATTGTCAAAAACAATAAAATTGACCTTATCATACTAGATATCATGATGCCAAAAATGGATGGTATGACATTTTTAGAAGAAATCAAAAAAGACTATAACATACCCGTTATTATTCTATCAGCCAGAAACGAAGAGTACGATAAATTAAGAGGCTTTGACTTAGGAACCGATGATTACTTAACAAAACCGTTTAGTCCAAAAGAACTCCTCGCAAGAATAAAAGCTATATTAAAAAGAAGTGGTAAAATGATGCCTAATAACTACGAATATAAAGGACTAAAAATAGATTATCCAGGACATGCCGTATACATAGATGGTAGGGAAATAAAACTAACCCTAAAAGAATATGAACTATTATGTTACTTTGTTACTAACGAAAATATCGCTTTATCTAGAAATCAACTTTTAAATAAAATTTGGGGATATGACTTTTTCGGTGATGATAGAACCATCGATACCCATGTCAAAATGTTAAGAAATAATCTCGGACCATATCGCGATCTCATTACAACAGTAAGAGGCGTAGGCTATAAATTTACCATTAAAGAAAATGAATAAAATAAAAGAATTTTTTAAAAAAAGTAAAATCTATTTAAAAAATACCAAAAAAAATAGCCTAAAAATAAACATCTGGCTTTTCTTAATCGCCTTTTCTATTTTCATCCTTTGTTTTCTTTGGTTTTTTCAAATTATATTTCTAAATAAATTCTATAAATCATATAAAACACAAGAACTAGATAAAGCTGCTAGTGAATTAAGACAAACCGTAAATCTCACTCAAGAAAAAATCAACCTTATAGCCAAAAAAAGAGATATATGTATTGAAATATATGGTGACGATCTATACGCCGCCACAACCTCTAATAAAGGATGCATGGAATTTGGCAATAAAAACTTCAAGGTCAAAAGAGATTTTATAAATAGCGGTCTTCTAGAACAACATTACACACTTATAAATCAAACATATCAAAATGAAACCTTAATCTATGCCTTAAAATTAGATACCAATTTATATGCTTTTATAAACGCTTCACTAACACCTTTAGACTCAACCATTACCGTATTAGGTAATCAGTTTATCTTAGCTACTATTATTGTCCTAATACTATCACTAATAATCGGTTATTTTATTTCAAAAAAACTATCAAAACCAATCACAAAAATCAGTAATGAAGCAAAAAAACTAGCTGATGGTAACTTCACTGCTGATTTTAAAACAGATATTGATATCTATGAAATAAATGAACTAGCCGATTCATTAAACTATGCCAAAGATGAACTTTCAAAAACTGAAAAACTAAAAAAAGACCTCATGGCTAATGTTGGACATGACCTCAAAACACCATTAACCATGATAAAAGCTTATGCTGAAATGGTCAAAGATCTAACATATAACAATAAAGAAAAAAGAGAGGAAAATCTAAACACCATCATCGAAGAAACCGATAGACTAGCCTTACTTGTAAATGATATTATAGATCTATCCGCAACAGAAAGTGGAAATGCCACTTTAAAAATAGAAAAAATTGACCTAGTTACCCTCATAAACCAAGTAATTCAAAGATTTAAAATACTCGAAGAAAAAGAAGGCTATCAATTTATATTTACTCATCCAAAAAAAGTTATCATAAATGCCGATTATAAAAGGATATATCAAGTTATTTATAACCTCACAAATAATGCTATAAACTATACCGGAAAAGATAAAAAAATATATATCATTATAACCGAAGACAAAAAAACATATACCATAAAAATAAAAGATACTGGCTCTGGCATCAAAAAAGAAGACATCAAACATATATGGGATAAATACTATCATAATGATAAAAAACATAAAAGAAATAACTACGGTACTGGTCTAGGACTATCCATCGTAAAAAATATATTACAAAGTCATAACTATAAATACGGTGTAGAAAGTTCAAACCAAGGATCAACCTTCTATTTTCAAATTTCAAAAAAATAATATATCAAATATCATAAAAATATGATAAAATTATATTAGGTTATCATAACCAAAGAATAATAGGGGAGGAATAAAAAATGAATGAAACATCTAGCTTTTTATATCTATTTATAGCTATAATAATCGTCATACTTATAATGCTGTATACCATGCTTGCCATATTTTTAAATAACTTTCATAAAAAAGTATATGGTACGCCAAACGTTATGGCTTGGATACCACTTGCAAACGTCTATCTGCTAGGCAAATTAACCTTTAACAAAGACGCAGGCTATGGTCTAGTAGCACTTTTTATCCTATCAGGTACCTTAAAACTTACCTTTGATAAAACAACAATCGTCTTATCACTTCCAAACGTTATGCAAGTAGTATTTGGTGCCGTATTTGCTGGTGCATTTATAGCTACACTAATATTTGGTATAAGAAAATACGATAGCACAAAAGAAAACCATCAAAAGAAAAAACATAAAAAAGAAGATTAAAACGCCGCAAGGTGTTTTTTAAATCCAAAAAATGATATAATATTAAAGGTGGTATTATGATATATCTGTTTTATGGAACTAAAGACTATGAAATTAATGAAGAAATTAAAAAAATAACAAAAAATCAAAACGAAATAAATATAAATAAATACGACTTAAATAACGTAACTTTTAAAAACGTTCTCGAAGATTTAGAAACCCCATCCATGTTTGAAGGCAAAAAAACCATCATTGCTGATAATGCAAATATGTTTACCACTCTTACATCAAAAGATAGCGAAGATATAGAAAAATACTTAAATCATATAAACCAAGATGCCAATTTAATATTAATTGTTCATAGTGAAAAACTAGATACAAGAAAAAAAATAACTAAACTAATTAAAAAAATTGGCATCGTCAAAGAATTAAACGAAAATGTAAAAAGAACAAACATCGTGAAACAAAAACTTAAAGATTATAATATTGAAGATAAAACAATCGATCTTTTTCTAAATAGAGTAGGGACCAATCCTTTAATAATTCAAAATGAAATAGACAAAATAAAAATATATAAAAATAAAGATAAAAACATCACCGATGAAGATATTTTAAACCTAACAGTCAAAACAGTCGAAATAGATATATTTAAACTAATCGATTATATCGTCAAAAAAGATAAAGAAAAAGCCATAGAATTATATTATGAAATGCTAAAGATGAATGAAGAACCAATAAAAATAATTGTCATATTAGCTAATCAATTTAGAATAATGTATCAATCTAAAGAACTTTTCAAAAAAGGATATAGCGAAAAAGATATTGCTGAGACTCTTAAAATACATCCATATAGAGTAAAACTAGCCCTTCAAAATGGCCGAAACTATACAGCAAAAACTTTGCTTAAATACCTAAATAACTTAGCTGATATTGATATTGGAATTAAAACAGGAAAATTAAATAAAGATTTAGCTCTAGAACTATTCATACTAAAATAAAACATTTACATATTATTAATTTTATCGTAAATGTTTTTTAAATTAGCTTCATACTTACTAGTAGCCTTAGGAATATAGTACTTGCGTGAAACAAGTTCATCTGGTAAATACTGTTGTTTAACATAACTACCTTTATAATTGTGAGGGTACTTATAATCTTTAGAATTAGTTTTAAGATGACTAGGAACCTTACCAACATGTCCCATCTCGACATCTTTAATTGCCATATCTAATGCAACATGCGCACTATTAGATTTTGGTGATAAAGCCATTTCAATTACAATCTCTCCAAGTGGAATGCGAGCCTCAGGTAAACCAACTCTTAAAGCAGCCTCGATAGCCGCCTCAAGCCTCGGTCCAATAGCTGGATTTGCCAGTCCAATATCTTCATAAGCAATAACCGATAACCTTCTAAAAATAATATCTAAATCGCCAGCCACAATAAGTCTTGCTAAATAATGCAAAGCCGCATTGACATCACTGCCTCTAATCGATTTTTGTAGAGCACTTATAATATCATAATACCCGTCGTCATTTTTATCAATATATAAACTCGGCTTATTATTAATTTTTAAAACATCATCTAAACTAACCTTGAAATCTTCAGATGCATAATACGCAACTTCTAATAAATTATAAGCATACCTTAAATCTCCCCCAGCAAGCTTCGAAATATAATCTAAAGCCTCACTACTAATATCAATCTTTTCTAAATGCTCACAAGCTTTTTCTAAAGCAAACTTAATATCATCAGATTCAAGTAACTTAACCTCAAAAATCTGACACCGACTTCTAATAGCCGGATTAATAGCATGATAAGGATTAGATGTCGTAAGTCCAATTAAAGTAATAAGCCCATTTTCTAAATAGGGAAGAAGTAAATCTTGTTTATCTTTATTTAAACGATGTATCTCATCCATAATAAGTACAATACCGCCATAATCTTTAGCCTTAGAAATAACTAAATCTAAATCTTTTTTACTATTAATAACCGCATTTAAAAACTCATACTTTAAATCAAGCTCATTAATAATAGTATAAGCTAAAGTAGTTTTGCCAGTTCCGCAAGGACCATATAAAATCATTGAAAAAATTTTTTTATGCTTAACTAAATTATATAAAACCTGGCCCTTGCCAATTAAATGTTTTTGTCCAAAAACATCCTCAATTTTATTAGGTCTCATCATATCTGCAAGTGGTCTCATAACATCACCATAGTTATTATAACATGCATACTTCTTTTTTTTAGAATTTTTTGATAAAATTATAATATGGTGAGATAAAATGAATGAAAAACTAATAAAAGAATTTATCGATTATCTAAGATATGAAAAAAAATATAGTGAAAATACAATCTATTCTTATAAAAAAGATTTAAACAAAACTAATAATTTAATAAAAAAAGATTTTCTAAAATTAGAAAAAAACGATATACAAAAAATCATCCAAACACTATCTAAAAAAGAAAAAGCAAATAGTATTGCCAGATACATAAGTACATTAAAAAGTTTCTATAAATTCCTTGAAATCTATAATTATACAAATAAAAATCCAGTCTCATCTATTGGTAATCCAAAAAATCGTATCACTCTTCCTAAAGTATTAACCGAAGAAGAAGTAAACAAACTTTTAGATATTAATTTAAATAATGATTTTGACTACCGAAATAAAGCCATGCTTGAACTCATGTATAGCAGTGGTCTTAGAGTAAGTGAACTAATAAACTTAAATGTAAACGATATTGACATTCAAAATGCTACTGTTCGTATATTTGGTAAAGGTTCAAAAGAAAGAATAATACCTTTAAATGAATATGCTACTGAAGCTTTACAAAACTATATTAAATACCATAGAAATATATTATTTAAACATGGCGAAAATAATTACTTATTTTTAAATAATCACGGTAAACAAATGACTAGACAAGGTTTTTTCAAAACATTAAAAAAAATAGCTAAAGAAAAAGGCATAAAAACCGAATTATCACCACATACACTCAGACACTCTTTTGCCACACATTTACTAAAACATGGCGCTGATTTAAGAACTATCCAAGAACTGTTAGGTCATAGTGATATTAAAACAACTCAAATATATACGCACATTACAAATGAAAAACTTAAAGAAAATTATATAGAATTTCATCCACACGGTAAATAAAATGATATAATAAACATTAGAAGGGAAGAGAAAAATGAAAGAAATTATATTAGATACAGCACTAGATAGTATAAAAATACTACCATTTCTATTTATTGCCTTTTTAATTATAGAACTATTTGAACATAAATTATCACACAAAACAGAAAAAACCATAAAAAAAGCAGGTAAACTAGGTCCCTTAATTGGAAGTTTATTAGGAGCCATACCACAATGTGGTTTTTCCGTTTTAGCAACTAATCTTTATATAACAAGAATCATTAGTTTAGGAACATTAATATCCATATATCTTTCAACAAGTGATGAAATGATTCCTATTTTAATTGCTGAAAAAGCACCAGTCAATGATATATTATTAATAATTATAATTAAAGTAATTATCGGTTTTATATGTGGTTTTATAATCGATTTAATTATTAAAAAAGAAAACCCAAAAAAACACTTCGATATATGTGAAAATGAACACTGTGACTGTGAACATGGTATAATACTTTCAGCCATAAAACATACCATAAAAACATTAATATTTATATTAATAATAACTTTCTTATTAAATACAGCATTTCATTATATAGGAGAAGAAAACATAAAACATATTTTTGATAAACCTGGCATATTTACCCCATTTATAGCCGCATTAATTGGTCTTATTCCAAACTGTGGATCAAGTATAATTTTAACCGAATTATATATAGAAAATATTTTACCGTTTTCTTCGGCCTTAGCCGGGCTTTTAGCGGGTAGTGGTATTGCTCTACTAATCTTATTCAAATCAAACAAAAACATCCAAGAAAACATCAAAATAATAGGTATTTTATATATAATAAGTACAATATCAGGAATGATATTTCAAATATTTGGAGTATGATTAAATTCATACTTTTTTCATATGCTTAAATAGGTGATAAAATGAGGGAAATTTTACCTTTTATATTATGTCTATTAGCTGGACTATCTACATTAATAGGTGGACTTTTCATCTACATTAAAGGAAATAAAAATAATATAATAAAATGTTCCTTAGCTTTCGCCTCAGGCGTTATGTTAAGCGTATCAATATTTGATTTACTAAAAGAAAGTATAATTATGTTTCGAAATTTTCCAAAAAAAGAAGTTTTTTTATTAATAACACTATTCGTAATAATCGGTTTAATTATACCATTTTTTATAGATAAAACACTTCCTAAAAAAATAAATCAAAATGGTAAATTATATAAACTAGGTATATTTGTCATAATCGCCATAATTATTCATAATCTACCAGAAGGCATGATAACCTATATTACATCAGAAACTAATATAAAATTAGGAATTAGTATAACAATTGCCATCGCCATGCATAATATTCCGGAAGGTATAAGTATAGCCATGCCAATATATTATGCTACTAAAAATAAAAAAAAGGCCCTAAAATTAACCTTTCTATCTGGTATGTCAGAACCATTAGGTGCTCTTTTGGCCTTCATTTTTTTAAAAAACATTATAAATAATAACATTATGGGAGCCTTATTTGCCATAATTGCTGGAATAATGAGTTATATATCCATAATAGAATTATTGCCAGCAGCTTTAAAATACAAAGAAAAAAAGAAAACAATTATCTGTTTTCTAATAGGTATCCTATTCATGTACGTAAATCATATGTTAAGCTAAAAAAGCCCGAAAAATAAGGGTAGGGGAGTAGTTAATTATTATTACTATCCTGTTTTAATTCACTAATTATTCTATCCTTTACATAATTACTTTCATTAGGATATTTTGTATAAAAAGTAATCAGTTTTATTCCGGCCTTACTACATATATCTTTAACCTTAATATCACGTTTTTTACGGTAATAATTATTATGAGAATCATCATTAAGTTCAATTAAT
>CALVRS010000060.1 GCA_944358725.1 uncultured Bacilli bacterium | reverse complement strand
TCGTTACATATAAAAAGAACAAACAGTCTATTGAACCTTGACTATTCATTCTCATTATTTTAAAATTAATTTAATTATAATTCTTGTATTAATCATTCTATTTTGCCCGTACTTTTTTTACACCATCTTATATAAATTGGGTAAAAAAGTATATAAAATATAAGGATATGTGATATAATTTTATAGAAGGTTTATGAGAGGTGTTAAGATGAGGTTATATAATACTTTAACAAAAAAGATTATGGAGTTTAAACCATATAATGATAATGAGGTAACTATGTATACTTGTGGTCCAACAGTTTATTATTATGCTCATATTGGAAATTTACGAACTTATATTTCAGAAGATATTTTAGAGAAAGGTTTAAATTATTTAGGATATAAGGTTAAAAGATGCATGAATATTACTGATGTTGGTCATTTAACTGGCGATGGCGATACAGGAGAAGATAAGTTAATGACAGCGGCTAAAAAGGAACATAAATCGGTTTTAGATATTGCTAAATTTTATACAGAGGCTTTTTTTAAAGATTTAGAAAGACTTAATATTAAAAAACCGGAGATAGTAAGTCCAGCGACTGAGAATATTGATTTTTATATTAAGATGATAGAAAAGCTTCTTAAAGATGGTTATGCTTATGCATCAGGGGGTAATATTTATTTTGATACTTCTAAATTTTCTAATTATTATGAACTTTCTGGCAGAAGCAAGGATGATTTGATGCTTGCAGTGCGTGATGATGTGGAGGCTGATAATAATAAACGAAATCCTTTTGATTTTGGTCTTTGGTTTACTAATTCAAAGTTTAATGATCAGGAGTTAAAATGGGATAGTCCTTTTGGCTATGGTTATCCTGGATGGCACATTGAGTGTTCAGCGATTGCTATTCAAAATTTAGGAGAGCATTTAGATATTCATTGTGGTGGAGTTGATAATATTTTCCCACATCATACTAATGAGATTGCTCAGTCTGAGTGTTATTTGGGTCATAAATGGTGTAATTACTGGGTTCATATGGAATTTTTAAATGATAAGACTGGTAAAATGAGCAAGTCTAAAGGCGATTCTAAAGATTTGAATAGTTTGATCGAAAAAGGATATGATCCAATAGTTTATCGTTATTTTTGCCTTCAGTCGCATTATCGTAAGGTATTAGTTTATAGTTTAGAGAGTTTAGATATGGCTACTAATGCTTATAATAAATTAAAAGGTAAGATAAAAAATATTAAGAGTAATTTAAGTGGCCAGTTGGAAAAAGATAAAATAGAGTTTTATCAAAACAAGTTTAAAGAGGCTTTTTCTAATGATATGAATACTTCTATGATGCTTACGACTTTATATGATGTTATTAAAAGTGATATGAATAATAATACTAAATTTTATTTGATTGAGGATTTTGATAAAGTTTTATCGCTTTCCCTTTTGGATGATGAACAAATTTCTTTGGAGTTTGAAAGTTATATAAGAAAGAAAATTGAAGAACGCACTTTAGCTAAAAAGAACAAAGATTTTGCACTTGCAGACAAGATTAGAGAAGAGCTAGCTATGAAAAATGTTTTGATCAAGGATACGAAAGAGGGTACTGTTTTTGAAATTAGAAAGTAATGGTTTACTTATTGTTAATAAGGAGAAAGGTTATACCAGCCGTGATGTTGTTAATATAATAAGTAAAATATTTGGAGTTAAAAAAATTGGTCATAATGGTACTTTAGATCCTTTGGCGACAGGAGTTTTAGTTGTTTGTTTAAATAAGTATACAAAATTAAATGAGTTACTTTCTTCTTCGGAAAAAGAATATATTGCAGAGGTTACTTTAGGTATTAAGACGGATACTTTGGATATAGAAGGAAATGTTACAGATAAGAGATTTGAAATGGTTAATAGAAATGATTTAGTAAAGGTTTTAAAGAGGTTTGAAAGAACTTATGAGCAGGAAGTTCCTTTATATTCAGCGGTTAAGGTTAATGGAAAAAAACTTTATGAGTATGCAAGAAGTGGTACAGAGGTTATTTTACCTAAGAGGGAAGTTACTATTAAGAAAATTGAGCTTTTAGATTTTAATGAGGATAGGTTTACTTTTAAATGTTTAGTTAGTAAGGGCACTTATATTAGGAGTTTAATTAGAGATATTTTGGCTGATTTAAATGTTATAGGTACTATGAGTAATTTAACAAGAACTAGACAGGGAATTTTTGATATAAAGGATGCTTATACTTTAGCGGATATTAGAAATGGAGATTATAAGTTACTTAAAATTAAGGATGTTTTAGATATTGAAAAGGTTATTGTTTCGCCTGATATTAAGTTGAAGGTGCTTAATGGCGCTAAAGTAAATGGTAATTATGCTGATAGGGTTTTATTTTTGGATGATGATTTGGACGAGATTGCAATTTATAAAAAAGATAATGACGATATGAAAGTGGAGGTTATGTTAAAATAATCTCTTTTTTTATTTAAATTATTGCATTTTTTTTAAATTTAATGTATATTATTTATGTACTTATTTCTCGGATTTAAAGAACTCCATCTTTATTTCTTGGATTTAAGCAAATATTTTTTAAAGGAGGAATTTTAAATGGCTTTAAGTAAAGAGGAAAAAGCAAAGTTAGTTAAAAAGTATGCTAAAAAAGAAGGCGATACTGGTTCAGCTGAAGTACAA
>CALVRS010000059.1 GCA_944358725.1 uncultured Bacilli bacterium | reverse complement strand
TTTTTTGTTTCTCATTAAATTCTTTCATAGCTTCATCTATTTTAGAGTTTAAAACCTCTACTTTCTGTTCATAATATCTAGTAGTCTTTTTTAGTTCTCTAACCTTTTGATGTTTAGCTGTACTTCCTTTAATACCTCGCTCTAAATCATAACCTTTACTAGTTAATCTTTGGTGGTATTTATCTTGTAATTCTGATAAATGTATTTTATCTTTAATATAGGCTTTTTTAGAAATAGTATATCTTTCTGTATTGGTTCTTTTATCAAACTTTTTAATCAAAGGTATAACTACACAATGTAAATGAGGAGTTTCTTCATCTAAATGAACAGTTGCGTGTAACACTTGCTCTTTAGTATAACCCAAATCTTCATAAACAAACTCCATACAAGTATCAGCCCATTTTCTT
This sequence comes from uncultured Bacilli bacterium, assembly GCA_944358725.1. Classification (GTDB taxonomy): domain Bacteria; phylum Bacillota_I; class Bacilli_A; order RF39; family UBA660; genus Coprosoma. The sequence goes on along the minus strand of CALVRS010000059.1, from coordinate 47,306 downwards.
ATATCTTCCTTACTCATATTATCAAAAAACTTGTGAGTTGCTGTAAAAAGTAATTCATCAGCAACTACATTTTTAGACTTATTTAACATTTGATTAAAAGTTTTTCTTCTATCAGACCTTTCATTTTTCATTCTCTCATTATGTTCTTTTTCATAATCTTTAACTTTATTTTTAAAACCTTTCACATATTTCTCTTGTAATGGTACTATCTCAATATTATCTTTAGATAATTCTAATTTAATATTTGGATTAGAATTATAGGCTTTCTTTTCTCTTTTATTATGTGATCCAATTTGTGCTAAATCATTCAAAGTATAAACTGGCTCACTTCTAAATATTGCATAATTAATAATTATCATCTCCTTATCTAGCAAAATAAAAAGATATGATTTCTCATACCTTTAGTGGATATAACCTTAAACTATTAAATTTTTTTGTTGCGTACTTTCGTGTGCCTGGACATAAACACCATCACTATTTTTCAAAATAATTTGTTCATGATTATTAATTTTATTTTTTAAAGACACTCTAAACTTGTCATTTTTAGCATAAGAAACATCAACATCATATTTATACACATCATCATTATTTATTATCTCCATCTCGCCAGTCAAATTATAACTATCAGTCTTATTTATTTTTTTATCTAAATCACTTTGAGCATCCTTTACCGTATATTTTCCGCATCCTGCCATTAAAAAACAAACAAACAAAATCAAACAAATTTTTTTCATAATCTCACCATCTTTCTGCTTAATTATATGGAAATCATTTTCAAATATGAATAATTTTTAAATATATAGCCATCATATATATAAAAGGAAGGTGAAATAATGGAAACTTTACAAAAAATATGTTTAGTTATAACAATAATTGGAGCCATAAATTGGGGACTAATCGGTCTATTTGATTTTAACCTAGTTGCCACCATATTTGGTTCTGGTAGCATGTTTAGTAGAATTATCTACTCACTAGTCGGTATTACTGGACTAATTAACATTGGACTACTATTTGTTCATTTAGATACAAAATAATCTACCAAACAAGGTAGATTTATTTAATTTTAGAATAACTATAAATTGTAAATATATTTGAAAGAGTATCCACAATAAGAATAACTCCAATAATCCGTACACTAACTTCAACAACTTCAAATGGCCTAAATAGTAAAAATAAACTTAAACCAAGTAGCATAAAAGCTACAATAAGCATCTGCCACCAATTCTTATAACTCATATTTTTTAAATCAAAAGCCATAGACAACTTACTAACAGAATCAACAAGCAAAAATATTCCCATAACTATTGGTAAAAATGAAGCAAAAATTTTTGGATTTAAAAGAACATAAACACCAAAAGCTCCAAAAATAATTGACATAACCAAAGTAAAACTATTAAAAGCCGTCTTAATTTCTGTCTTCAAATACATAATTATTCCTGATAAAGCCACAAAAATAAATATAATACCAATTAAATAACAGGCAAAATTAATAACATTCGTAGGGAAAAATAACATAATAATACCACAAATCAAATAAAGTATAGCTGTTGCTATTAAAGTATTTCTAATTTTCTCAAACATACGCCTTCGCTCCTTTTATAATAATGATAATATTTTTTAAATATAAAGTCAACGAAAAAGTAGCCTAAAAGCTACTTTTCAACAACTCTAATTTTAACCTTCTTAGTTTTAGATAAATACTGTACTCTAGAATCCGTACCAGTAACCTTAACCTCTACTTCATATTCGCCAGGACCATAATCTTTCAAATCAATGTAAGCCGTAATATCTTCAGCCTGTAAATTATTTAAAACCGAAGCTACACCCTTAACATTTACCGTAACCTGAATATCATTTTGCGATAATCCTTGAACACTATATTTATCATTTAGATTTCGAACATCAATATTAACATTAGATATATCTTTATCAGTAGCTGCCCCTAAAGTAATACCAACAGTTACATTATTTACACTCATTGATTTAATACCTTTAGGTTTTTCCAAATCTAATTTATACTCACGGTTTTGTTTTAATCCTTCAACATCAACATCAACAGGAACATATTCAAGCTCATCAAGAACACTTTGCGTACCATAAACTGTTACATTACTCTCACTAAGTGAAATAGAACTAATAGCCTGTCCAAAAGTTACATCACCCTTAGGTACAACTCTAATTGGCACCGTCTTACTTGGAGAAGATAAATCAACATTTACCTGAATTTTTGAAGGAACAATCTCAATATCTAAACTATTACCATTAGAATCATAAGCTTTCAAAGGAACATCCTTTAAAGTAACAGTTCCAACTTCTTGGTTATTTAAAGCTGATACATCAACTAAAGCCTTAACTGTTGCAACTTTCTTTAAACTATTAATCGCACTCTCATCATCAGTTCCCTTAATAACAACCTTATCAGTAGATGGAGTAACATTATCAACAATAAGCTTCTCATCCAAACTATCTTGATTAAGCAAATCCATCGTCAAAGTTTTAGATTCCGAAACCTTTGGATAAACATTTACTGTTGCCACTGATGGATTAACACTATATTCAACTGAATCATTAGGTCTCATATACTCAATATCAACCTTATGTGTACCAGGCTTTAAACCAGTCAAATCAACCGTAACCTTAGAAGCCGTCGACTGCTTCGCAATAAACAAATCACTTCTACTTCCCATAAGTGTAATATCCACCTTGTCAGGAAGACCTTCAACAACATAAGCCTCTTCATTGTAAATAGCTTCAACCTTCTGATCTTTTAAAACTTCCGCACTAGTATCATTAAAAAGCATCTTCTTTTGATCAAAAAGAACAAAAACTAAAAGTGCTAAAAATAATGATACAAAAAGTAACGTATTACTCCTTGAAAGCCAAGTCTCAAGTGAACGATTAGCGCCACCAAGTTTAACAATCTTCATTAAAAACTTAGTCACTGGCACAATAATCTTTTTATCTATAAAACGTGCAATTCTCTTAAAAATTCCTGGTTTCTTATTCATTTATGCCACCTTCTTTCGCTTCACTTAAAATTTTATGTGAAGGCGCTAGTGCCTCTAATAGACGAATTCTAACCTCATCCAAAGATAAATTATAAATAAGTTCGCCATTCATCGCAATAGATATTCTACTAGTTTCCTCAGAAACAACTAAAGCTATCGCATCAGTACGCTCCGCAATACCTAAAGCCGCTCTATGACGCGTACCCAATCTTTTACTTATTGCCATACTATCACTAGTAGGAAATACTGCTCCCGCACAAATAATCTTATCTCCACGAATAATTACTCCACCATCATGAAGTGGATTATTCGTAAAAAAGATTGAAGATAAAAGTGGTCCAGAAATATCCGCATAAACCTTCTGTGCTTTTTGAGCATAACTAGCTAAACTATTCTCTCTTTCAATAACAATCAAAGCTCCAATATGCATCTTACGCATATAATCAGCCGCACTGGTAATTTCCGCAATCGACTTCTCAAGTTCGGTCAAAGAAAGAGTCTTATGCCTTCCAAGTAATTGTGCCCTTCCAAGTTGCTCCAAAGCATCTCTAATCTCTGGCTGAAAAATAACAATAAGCGCTAAAGGTGCCCACTCAATTACATAATCAATTAAATAACCAATAGTTACCAAATCTAAAACATCAGCTAAAATCTTTGTAATTACAATAATCAAAATACCTTTAAAAAGCATAATCATTTTAACATTTTTTCTTAAACTTTTTAAAATAAAATAAAATAAGGCCCAGACAAGTAAAATATCTAATATTTTTCGGGCTAATTCTGTCAAAGTCTCTATAGTCATTAAATAACCTCCATCTAACTTAATTAATTATATCACACTTAAGTCAAAGGTAAAACCCTTTATTTTTACACATCACTAAAAAGCCGCATAAAAAAAGGCAAAATTTGCCTTAAGAATTCCATACATTATCATCAGGCTTAGATGCTGAAATATCAGAACTTTGAATCTCCGAAGGCAAAGGTGTAACCTCAGGTAACACTGGAGAAGATGAAGTTTCTGAAACAACATTAACATTAGTTTCCGGCATATCTGTATTCAAAGTCTCTACTGGTGCTACAGTTTGACTTTCTGTCAAAGTACTAATAGGCTCCGCACTAACAGATGGCGTAGGTACAACACTTTCAGCTGGCGTAACTGTCTGTATAGGAGTAACATTTACTGAAGCAGTAGTCTCCTGCTTTGCAGAAACATTTGAAGTATTGTTACCTTCTAAAGAAGAATTATTGTCCTTATTTTTAGACTTTTTCATACTCTCTGATATATAGCCAATCAAAGCTAAAACCACCAAAATAACAGCTATAATAGCCCAAATAATCCAATTTGAAAAATCCATATAAACGCTCCTTCCTACTTTAAAAAAATAATAACATCTTTTTAAACATATTTCAATACTATTTTTCTAAATAATCGGGGCCTTTAAAAGGTTCTTCGAAAAGTAAATTAGGATAATTTTGCTGCCTTAAAACCTCGTAAACCATAATAGCCACCGTATTAGATAAATTTAAAGCCCTAACCTTATTAGTCATTGGTACACGTAAACATCTATCTAAATGATCTTTTAAAATTTCCTTCGGAATTCCCGTGCTTTCCTTACCAAAAACTAAATAAATATTTTTGCTTTTATCACTATAATCAAAAGATGAATGAGCCTTCCGACCATAACGCGTCAAAAAATAAAAATCGCCATTATTTTTACTTAAAAAATCATCAAAATTCTCATATAAAGTATAATTGCAATCATTTATATAATTAGCGCCACTTCTTTTAACAACTTTTTCATCTAAACTAAAACCTAAAGGTTTAATTAAATGAAGATGAGTATTAGTCGCCGCACATGTTCGCATAATATTTCCTGTATTTTGCGGAATCTCAGGCTCGTAAAGAACCACATTAAGCATTATCTGCCACCCAACTTTCCATAATAATTTCTAATCTTTTAATAGAATAATCATCAACATTATTTAAAACATTAGTCAATTTGCCATTTGTAAATAAATAAAGGCTCGCACTAGAATTAACAATTTGATTTTTAATCTTAGAATTACTTGCAAAATCATTTCTTAATAAATTGTAAAAACTATCAGTATCAATACCATCTAAATTCATATAAAGCATCTCATCGGTCACATCCAACTTTATAACTAAATCTCTAAAATCATCCTCAAAATCCTTAATCTGAAAATCTTTACCAGAAGACGCATATAAAATTAACCTTTGATTTTCTAAAATATAACTAGAAATCTCTTCACTATATTTAATCTCCATAATAGACTTTGTCATAACCGAATTTTGAGCATAATATTCCTTAGTCGTATTATACCAAACCCGTGCATAAAAAACTGCTAAAATACTTATCGTAAATACTAAAGCTAAAATCACATAATTTTTAATTGGTATTTTCTTTTCCATCTGAGCCCTCCTTATATTAAAGTTCATCTTCTACATCAATATCTTCTAATTTAACATCAGGTAAAATAATTTTTCTCTCCTCACAAATACGTAAAAATTTTTCCCTAAAAGCCGTGCATTCTTTAACCCTACTATCAGGATAAATACGTTTACTGTCACGTATCGCTATATAAACATCTAATATACCAACTTCTTCCTTATTTTCAAATAAAGCATTTGAAAAAGAACCAGAAAGTACAGAAAGAGAAACATCTGGATACATTGCAGATAAACCATATACCCTCTTATATTGACTAGTCGCATCGACAATAGACTCCATAAGTAAACGTCTAATAAAATTATTTTGAATCATCTTAATACCAGTTTTATATTCAATCTTAGGAATAGTTCCAAGTAAAATTTGAATAGTAGCCTCTCTATCAGGTTCCAAAACATCAATTCTATCAAAACGTCTTAAAAATGCTCTATCTCGAACAATATAAGTTTCATACTCAATCGTCGTTGTCGCTCCAATTGCTTTAATATCGCCACGGTCCAAAGCTGGTTTTAAAATATTAGCCAAATCCATCGGCCCATCAGAAGCACCACCAATTAAAGTATGTACTTCATCAATAAAAAGTATAGTTTTAGGTGCTCTTTTAAGTTCTGATACAAGCAAATTAACAACCGACTCTGGTTTACCATTAACCACCATCGTACCAAGCATAGAAGAAGAGTTGACCTTTACAATATTAAAACCCTTTAAACTATTAGGTACATCACCTCTTTGAATTTTATAAGCAATACCTTCAACAATCGCTGTTTTACCAATACCAGGCTTACCAATAAGCAAAGCTGATTTATCTGGCGTAAGTAAAACAAGCATCGTCTTTTTAATCTCCTCCTCACGCGCAATAGCCGGATTAGTAATATACTCCTTAGCAGTTAAATTATCACAGTAATTAGTAATAATTGGATACTTCTCAGGATCAAGTGGAGTTATTCCATTAATATTATTTAAATTATTTTCATTCATTATTATCAATCCTTTATATAACCATTTTCTTTTAATTTTTCAATAATTTTACTCTTTTTTAAATTACCATCAATTCTGTTATGTGTATCTTCCTCAACTCCATCGGTAATAAATATAGTAGTCGGCGTACCAGTTATAGGAAACTCACTCATAAGTGAAGCCTCTTCCTTATCAGAAAGTTCTAATAAATCTATATACTTAACATCTATATTATACTCTTTTATAATGTCGTCTAATGTAACTTTATAAGCCGCACATGCTGTACAACCACTAGAACCAATAAATAAAATAAAATCTTCTTTTTTATCTATCATACTGTCTAATTCACTATAGCTTATCTCATCATAACTAGACCTACCACAGCCTGTAAACATAAACAATATAACAATTAAAATAAATATCTTTTTCATATTTTACCACCATTAACATTATATAACAAAAAAAAACAAAACACAAATAAAAAACAAAGCCCGAAAACTTTATTTTTTATAAACAATAAGTTGATCATTAGTCAAATAAATAATCTTATTTTGACGTGTTATATCATTCGCACTCGCATTAAAAAATCGCATTAAATCATCGAAAGTATCATCCTCGCCAGTAATATAAAATAAAACATCAGCCTTCGGAAGCATAATCTTCTGACCAGGATAAACCATATCCGTATCATTTAAACCATTTAATCTTAAAAGTTGACTAAAATTAACATTATTTGCTCTAGCAATTTCATAAATATTGTCACCCTTTTTAATTATATACTCCCTAAAATATGGATTACTCTTGCTCTTTTGTGGTACCACAATAAAATCGCCAGGCGAAAGAATACTGGAAACCATAACTCCATTTAAACTAGCAAGCTCATTTGGAGAAATATTAAACTCACTAGCCACACTAGCTAAAGTATCTCCATTTTTAACTTGGTATATAGTATACATATTATCACCCCACCATATTATATGAAACATTAAAAAAAAGGCCCCTAATCATTAGAGCCAATTTTCTTTAAAATAACATCATATATTATACCAATACCAACAACAGTAGAAAGTGCTGAAACAATAAAACTAATACCTGGAATCAAACTACAAATAAATAAAATTGCAAGCCCAAAAATACCAATCACAAGCATATTTATATCCTTATTGAAAAATCTCTGCCATAACTTATAACCAAGTAAATATCCAGTAAACATAGTAGATAAATACATAATAATAAAATATAAAGCAAGTAAAATAAGTGAAAGTGGAATGCCAATCGACATCATAAATAAAACAAAAATAATAATAGGTACAAAAATTAAAAACATAAGTCCCTTTGTAAATGTCTCAAGCCCACGGTTCAAATCGAACTTATCATATTCCTTCTGAACCCTTATAAATAACTTAGAAGCCACTAAACTTAAAATTGCAAAAACTAAAATAAGTGACATAAATGACCAAAACTTGCCCATCAAAACATTCATAAAACCTTCATCTTCATTACTAATAGAGTCCGTTTTAATAACCTTACCTAAAACAGTATCATCATTCATATCTATATTAGCATCTTTCGGATAAGATAAATTTCCACCAATAGATGTATCTTTATCTATTTCTATACTTGTAGCATAAAGCTTAACATTACCAGTAATCAAAGCTCCATCAAACTTAATATTAGATGCGTATATACTAATATTTCGGCCGATTTTACCACTTATAGTTACATCAGCGCCAGCAACAATTACATCTCTTTTTAAATCAGCTTTCTTATCAATATCAATTATATTACCCGCAATAAAAGCATCTTTATTAATTATGCCTTTAACTAAAACAGAATTGCCTGCACTAGCTAAATATTCACTTTCCCCTGTAAAAGATGTAACATTACCTATTATAAAACTAACACCATCAGCCTTTCCTTTCATTGAAGCATTATTACCAGCCACTATAGTAGATCCCTTAATATCATCTTTTATCTCCGCATTTTCATTAACCTCCCCTTTAAAATGATCAATCTCTTTCGCAAAAACACTAAAATTAAACATAAAAGTAAGAGAAATTACTAAAAATAATTTAAAAACTTTTTTCATATCTTCGCCTCCAACTAAATCTTATCATGAAATAATCTTCATGTAAACAATTCAATATGTAATTTCTATATAATCAGAAGGAATCTCAAATAAAGAGCTATCAACCTTATCCTTTTTCAAATTAAACTTAAAAAATACACTTCGTTCAATTCCTTTATATCTAATATAAACTAAATTATCCCCATCAAAATAATATATAGTCTCCTCATTATCATGCTTATACTTCTCATAAACATATCGCTTACCATAAATTTTCTCCTGGCCAGTTTCATAACCAGATACCCTAAGAGATTTCATATCATTAGGTAAAACACCATATGCATAATCTGTAACTGGGCCTTGCATCACATTATAATTTTTCATTTGAACATCTAAAGTATAAACATATCCATCCTTCCAAATATTTATCATTTTACTAGAGCCATTAATCTCATAATAATACTTGTCCAAATCACGAGCCATAATTATCTTTGTACCATCATTTTTATGAGTATTTCTGTCAAAAAACTCTACATAATAACTATTAGGATTAAAATCTTTAAAAAATAAATAAGTCTTTGAATCTCCATCAGCTGAAGAAATAACTTTAGTTTCCATCCCACAGCCAACTAAAAATAACATAACAAAAACTAAAAATATTTTCTTAATCATTTAGATCTAACCTTTAAATACTCCGCAAATCCTAATAATATTTTTTTCTTATCTAAATCTAAAAACTCTAAATCTAAAATAGCTTGAAAACTATCTTTAAATAACTTGTCCATCATTTTATGAGCATAATCATAAGCTCCTGATTTATCAAAAATATCCTTAATTTTATCCATATCAGATACCTTAATATCCTTGCCATAATACTTCAAAAGTTCATCTTTATACTCCGTATTAACTACATAAGAATATAAAATAGTCTGTTTAAACTCCTTAACATCCGAAGTCACAGATTTTCCAATATGAGCCTCATCGCCATATATACCAAGTAAATCATCCTTTATTTGAAAAGCAATTCCTAAACCAAGTAAAGCCTCTTCAAGTCTTTGTACCTTATCAGAAGAAAGTCCACCTAATATAGCCCCTAAACAATAAGGTCCAACTACCGTATACCAAGCTGTCTTAAGCTTATAAATTTCCATAACATGACTCTCTAAATCATCAAAACTGTCAAAAAATTCCTCGTAAAAAGGTAAAATAACATCTACCATTTCTCCTTCACAAGTCTTAATTGCAACTGAATTATAATACTCTAATACCCTGCCTAAATTCTCATTATCTTTATAATTTTGGGCAATAACTTGCAAAGCTAAATAAAAACCCATATCTCCTAAACATAAAGCCATAGATGTGCCAATATCCTTGCGTTTATCTTCAAAACTCTTATCACATTTAATCGGATCACTATATAATTTTTGATACTTTAAAGGAATTGTATCCATACCTCTTCTTTTATCTGCCTTATCAATAATATCATCATGAATTAAAATAGATGTCTGAAATAACTCTAAAGCAATTCCCAAAGGTAAATACTTATCATCATCATTTCCACAGCTTTGATAACCAAGTGCAATTAAAGAAGCTCTTAAAAACTTACCACCTTTATTACTAGAAACAAATTGTTCTAAAGCTTCCTCTAAAAATCTATTACTATATCCTTTAACAAATAAACTGTTGTAATCTTCCATTTTTAAAATAAATTTGTCTTTAACAGATAAATAATACTTTAAAAAATTATATAAAACCTCTATTTTTTTTACTTCTCCTTCATCATCCATAATAAAACCTATTTTCTTTGAAAATAAACTTTTATCACCCATAAACCACTTTAAAAATTCTGTACTATCTTTAATAATAACAACATTTTTTCCTTTATACTCTTCATTATTGCTTATAACAAAATCATTTTCTTTAATTATTTTATCTATATCCATACAACTTTCCTCCAATAATATTATACCTTAAAACTAATAAAATACATAATTAAAAAAACGATAAATTAGAAAACACAATTTTATCGTTTTTAAATTTTATTAACTAAAACTACTAGTACCACCAATATTTTTAATACTCGTACAACTATTTCCATCTACATTACATCTATAAAGTTTTCCACCACTAGGACCAATTGACTGAAAATTACTAGTATAACTATTCACAGCATAATACAAATAATCACTATTTCCATAAATTGTGTCAATACCACTTGCATCAGTACAATTACCTACGCCTGTACAACCACTTCCATCAATATTACATCTATAAAGAGTTCCTCCTTTAGGCCCAACAGCCGTACCACCACTATTACGAATATAATTATTTACTGCATAATATAAATATTTATTATTTACATAAATTGCATCTATACTACTCATAGAACTAACAGAATATACACTAGTACAACTATTTCCGTCTACATTACATCTATAAAGTTTTCCACCACTAGGACCAATTGTCATAGCAACACTAGTATAACTATTCACAGCATAATACAAATAATCTCCTGAAGATACAGCTGAAGAACAAGTATTATAAAGTTCATCTATCGCGCCTTGAACATTAGTAGATGAAAGCCCACTTGCACTATTATTATAAGTTACCTGATTAGAAGGAAAATATGTCGCTGCATACACACTAATAGCGCTAAATATAATGGCGCCCAATATAAAACAAATAATATTTTTCTTTGAAACTTTTAATTTATTTATAATTCTTTCCATAACTTTCCTCCTACCATAATTAAATTATAATAGGTTTTATTTTTATATTTTCATAGAGCACTCAAATAAATGCTTAACAAAGATAAAAATTAAATTATTGTTATTATTTATTAAAGGGGCTTACTTTATGTATTTTAAACGAATAAAAGATTTAAGAATAGATCATGACTTATATCAAAAACAAATAGCTAACTTGCTTAAAATAACAAGACAACAATATGGTCTATATGAAAGTGGCAAAAGAGATATACCAGTTGATTTACTAATAAAATTAGCTGATTTTTATAGTGTCAGTATTGATTATATGTTAGAAAGAACCAAAAACAAAAAAATCAATAAATAAAGTCTGAAACCTTTTAATTTTCAGACTTTATTTTTATAATATCATTTTCTGATAAACCTGTAAGCTGTGCAATTTCTGATACATCCATTTTAGCTTTAAGCATATTTTTAGCTATTTTATTAATTCCTTGTTCAAGACCTTCTTTATGACCTTCTTTAATAGCTTCATCTATATCAGTATTTCTCATAAGTTCGTCCATTTCTTCCTTATCATATAACCCAATAATTTTAGGGTTTTGATTTAAATCATCAATTATTTTAACCATATTTTCTAAATCTTCATCTCCTTTAGCTAACCTCTTAATCTCTTCCTTATCGATAAGTTGAAATATTACTAAAGCCTTCTCAACTTTTGAAAGAGACTCCTTACCAAAATTATAATACTTTTTTAAAGGATTAGCCATATTTATATGAACTCTTTTAAAATTTTCTTCATCTGTATATAATCCATCATCACTTTTCATAGAAAAATTTGTAAATAATTGATCACCAAATCTTTTAATAGTATTAAAATTAATCTGTAATACTTCACAGTCATCTAACTTTTCTCCCGAATTATATTGCTCAATAGCTATTTTATGGTGATATAAATTATTTTTTATTATTTGACTCTTTTTTAAAGATCTATTGGCTTCAATATTTAAAGTAGTCCCATTTATTTCAGCTAAAATATCAGTAACCTTTTTTCTTTCAAAGGCATTACTAACAGGAAGCTCTGTATTAATAAATTTTAAATTATCATAGACAAACTTGTGAGAATAATTAGTAACTTCTTCAATAATTAAAGAAAGTAATCTTCGAAATTTTAAATCTTGAATAATTGACTTAAAAACACAGTCAGCCATAGAAATCATATATTCTTTATCATTTGGTCTTTTAATCGGTTTATCAGTTTTTTCTAAAAGTGCATTCATTGCCGCACTCCTTTCTAAAAGGTTACCCTCTATATATAAACATACGACAAAAATAAAGGATTTCCTTTTTTAAACAAAAAAAAGTTAAACAAATAAATGTCTAACTTTTACTTTTTTTATAATTCCTATTTTCCATAACCTTATAAAATATAAATAACAAAATAGCTAAAACAAGTATGCCCGCTCCACTATATAAAATTGGTTTAGATAAAACTTCTGTAATTGAAGATGAAAATAATGACAAATCTGCTGAACCCATCATATCAATAACAAGCCCAGGAATTAATAAAGAAATACCCATCGTAACTAAACCAGATATAAGAAGCGATACTCCTAAATTCGCACACCACTCAAAATCTTCTTTTTTCAAAATAATTACAGCTAAAGCACTAATTATCGCTAAAACACATAAAATAACTTTTACCTTTGTACTAAAAAGCTCCTGAATTAAATTAATTTCAAAATTATGTTCACTGTTTACTAAACTCTCAGAAGTTGGTACCACCTCTACAATATCCGGTAGTTGCTTTTTTATCTCCCTTAAAAATTTTTCTTTCTGACCATCATCCAATGAAACATTTGCTGCTTTTAATATATCATCTAAATTATCCGTAATAAGCTCATAAATATCATCTTCAGAAAACACCCTTGTCTCTTTACCATTTATTACATAATCAGTTAAATTACCAATCGCATCGCCAATTATTTGTTTAGTAATATTAGAATTAATAATACTATCCACAACATCTTCAGAAACCGAAAACTGGTCCGCCAAAGAATACATCTCATCAATAACTTGACTAGCACCATTGCTTCCTTCACCACTACCACTATTTCTAATTTTTTTAATGCTTGTAAGTAAATCCGTATTAATCATACTTTTAGTTATATTTTCCTTAGTCGCAAACCCACTAACATTAAAAACCAAAATCATACATATAACCAAAACACCAAAAACAAAAGAAAATAACCCCGCACCAAAACTTTTTAAAAAACGCATAAAATCACCGCCTCGCTTTCCTAAATTATATCACATGATATACCCAACATCAAATTCACATTTACTATAAATTATGAAAATAACAAAAATCAGTTACCCTTCATTTATATACATAAAAATGATATAATATGTAAGGTGATTCAAATGAAAGACCTTGTAATTATTGGTGGTGCCTCTGGACTTACAGCTGCCATAACTGCTGCTAGAAATGGTAAAAATGTAACCATTATTGAAAAAAATAGCAAATGCGCTAAAAAATTACTCATAACCGGAAATGGCAAATGTAACTTTTGGAACGAAGACCAAAACTTAATCCACTATCACTCAAATAACAAAGAACTATTAAATAAATTCATAACAAAAGAAAGGCAAAACCTTGCCTTAAAATTCATAAATTCATTAGGCATCGTGCCAAAAATAAAAAATGGCTATTACTATCCATTTTCAAATCAAGCCCTATCTATGCATAATGCCTTACTTTTAGAATGTCAAAAATTAAATATTCAAATAATAAAAGACTTAAACGTTACAAATATAATAAAAAAAGAAACCTTCATCATTAACCCAAACAAAGAAAATATAAAAACTAAAAATATCATAATATCGACCGGCTCTAAAGCCGCCCCAAAAACTGGATCTGATGGACAAGGCTATGAACTTGCCAAAAAATTTAATCATAACATCATCACTCCACTACCATCATTAGTTCAGTTAAAAGGTAAAGAGTCATACTTCAAAAATTGGAGTGGCCTAAGATGCGAAGTCACCGTAAGTCTCTTTATAGATAATAAATTTATAAAAAAAGAAACTGGCGAAATTCAACTCACAGATTATGGTGTTAGCGGCATATGTATCTTTAACCTAAGTAGATATGCCTCTATTGCTATAAACAAAAATAAAAAAGTAAAAATATCAATTAATTTCATGCCATTTACTGAAAAACCAAAAGAATTTATCAAAAACCTAAATAAAAATACCTATAAAAAAACCACCAATGAATTATTAGAAGGCTTCTTAAATTATAAACTAATAGACATCATATTAAAAAAAGCCAAAATAAAAAGAAACATCCCTCTAAACACTTTAACCGAAAATGAAATAAATAAATTAATTCAAAACATCACAAACTTTGAATTAAATATCACTGAAACCCATAATATGGATCACGCCCAAGTATGTACAGGAGGCATCCCATTAACCGAAATAAACAGTGAAACTCTAGAATCATTAAAAATCAAAAATCTCTATTTTACAGGCGAAATAATTGATATCGATGGCGACTGCGGAGGCTATAACCTAAGTTGGGCTTGGATAAGCGGTATCATAGCTGGAAAGAGTGTGAAATAATGCTTAGAATTAGACAAATAAAACTTCCAATCACTTACACACAAAAAGACTTAAAAATAAAAATCGCCCAAAAACTAAAAATAAAAGAAAACGAAATAATAAACTTTCAAATAAATAAACTATCACTAGACGCTAGAGACAAAACAAACCTCACATACGTCTTTGAAATAGATGCCAACATCAAAAATGAAAAACATATATTACAAAAGAAAATTAAAAACGTCATAAAAACGCCAAATGAAAACTATCAACTACCACCTCATGGAAAAGAAAAACTAAAAAATCAAATCATTATTGTCGGAGCTGGACCGGCTGGACTGTTCAGTGCTTACATGCTAGCTAAAGCTGGCTTTAAACCACTAATCATCGAAAGAGGAGAAAATATTGAAAACCGCATTAAAACTGTGGAAAAATTTTGGAAAACTGGCATTTTAAATCCAAACTCTAACGTTCAATTTGGCGCCGGTGGTGCCGGAACATTTTCAGATGGTAAACTAAATACCACCGCTAAAGATAAAATGAATAGAAATAAAGAAGTATTAAAAATTTTTACTCAAAATGGTGCACCAAAAGAAATAATGTATATAAATAAACCACATATTGGAACTGACCTTTTAAGAAACGTTATTCAAAATCTCATAAATGAAATCATCAAAATGGGTGGTCAAATAAAATATCAAACATGCCTTACTAATGTAAATATTGAAAATAATAAATTAATCTCCATCGAAATAAATCATAATAAAATCATAAACTGTAATAACCTAATCCTAGCCATTGGCCATAGTAGCCGTGATACATTCGAAATGCTTTTAAAAAACAAGCTAAATATAACCTCTAAACCTTTCGCCATAGGTATACGTATCCAGCACACCCAAAAAATGATTGATAAAACCCAATATGGAAACACCAATCTAAACTTACCACCCGCCGCCTATAAACTAACCTATCAAACAAAAGAAAAAAGAGGAGTCTACTCATTTTGTATGTGTCCAGGTGGCTTCGTCGTAAATGCCTCCTCTAACCAAAACATGCTCGCAATAAATGGAATGAGTAATTATAAAAGAGATACAAAAAATGCCAATAGTGCCATCATAGTTACTATCAATCAAAATGACTTTGGGCCAAATCCTCTAGATGGCCTAAAATTTCAAAAAGAAATAGAAACTAAAGCCTATCAAATAGGCAAAGGAAAAATACCTGTTCAACTTTTTAAAGACTTCACTTTAAACCAAAAAAGTGAAAACTTTAAAACAATAAGCCCAATATTTAAAGGAAATTTTACATTCGCAAACATAAGAGATATTTTTCCAGAATATATAAACCAAGCCTTAATTGAAGGCATCCAAAACTTTGAAACAAAAATAAAAGGTTTTGCTAAAGAAGATGCCATCATAGCTGCTCCAGAAACTAGAACATCATCACCAGTAAAAATAATTAGAAATGAAAACTTTACTTCCAATATCAAAGGAATATATCCATGTGGCGAAGGAGCAGGATATGCCGGAGGAATCATGACATCTGCTATTGATGGTATCAAAGTAGCTGAACAAATAATTAAAACCTTCTTTCCAAATTAAAAACTACCCAAACGTAGTTTTTAATTTTCGTCTTCTGAAATATCGCCAATTGTACTAATATATTCTCCCTTAACAAACCTATCATAAATAAGACTTTTCTTTTTAAATATAAAAGCCATATTTGCCAAATAAAATACTCCAACAGCTAAAACATAAACTGTAATAATTACAAACACCAAAATATCTGAAATTTCACCATTTAAAATGCCATGAATAATCAAATATCCAAAACCAAAAGGTAAAACTAAATAATATAAAATAACTAAAATTAACCGAAAAAATAATCTAATAAATTTCATATTTGGAAAAACAAGTCTCATTTTTAAATACTTACTTCCCAAAGTCTGTCCATTAAAAATAGATGGAATAATTACATAATAAATCAAAAGCGTAATTATAACAATATAATCAACCCTAAATATAATAAATAAAATACCAGTAAAAATAAACCATAAAAAACCATCTAAACAAAATCTTGTAAACCGTCTAAAACCACTTACTTGCTTTCCTTCTTCTAAGCTAGATATATCTATCTCTTCCCTTGAAGGTAAAGCATTAACAAAAAGACCCATTATAAAATATCCAAATATAGTACCTAAAGTATTAATAATTAAATCGTCCACATCAAATAACCTATAAGGATGAGGATAAATAAAATATAAACCCGTAAGCTGTGTCACTTCTAAAAATAAACTCAACATAAAACCCAAAAGTATAACATCCTTTAAATCCTTTTTAAAATAATATCTTAAATACATACCAAAAGGTATAAACATCAAAATATTAAATAAAACCGTATATACACTTGGACTAGCTAAAACTTGCCAAATATCATGCGCCTCATTTAAGTTATAAATAATATCAAAAATAAAAGTAAAAGGAATAAGCTGACAAACCGGACTATTCATATCAATACTATCTCTATCTGGAAGTGGAAAAATAGCCAAAAAATATACACATATTATATAAAGAATAAAAGAATACACTATCAAAACCCTAAGTTTATTAATAGAGCCATACTTGTGATATTGTTTTAAAACAAACGGAATAGTAAATAGAAAAGATAAAAAAGGGAAAAACAAAAATGCAAATTTTATAGCCTCTAAATAACTCATTTTTTATCCCTAATCCATTTAATAATAGCAATAATTAAAAAAAATAAAAATAAAAACAAAAATGCAAATAAAACTTTCCACATACCTATTCACCTCTAAATCCCATTATACTCTAAGCTCTATCATTATACCATTTTTTATGCTAACAAATCATTACATTTTTGTCACATGTTGAAGATAAATAAATTTCATGATATACTTAAAAGCGAGGTGTAGTTATGAACGACTTAGTAATTGAAATTATGAATAATTTTGGCTATATTGGTGTTTTCCTCCTAATAGCTATTGAAAATATTTTTCCACCAATTCCATCAGAAGTAATCCTTTTATTTGGTGGTTTTATGACCACATTTACCGATATGAATATTATAGGAGTAATAATTGCTTCAACCCTAGGTTCACTAGTTGGCGCTATTGCCCTATACTATATCGGTAAAATATTAAACAAAGAAAGACTAAAAAAAATTATCACAAGTAAATATGGTAAACTATTAAGATTAACCCCAAAAGACATCGATAAAGCCGATAATTGGTTCGATACCAAAGGAAATAAAACAGTCTTCTTTTGTAGATTTATACCACTAATTAGAAGTCTAATTTCTATTCCTGCCGGTATGAGTGAAATGCCAATGAAAAAATTTCTAATATATACCGTAGCCGGTTCTGCTATATGGAATGCTGCTTTAACTATTGCTGGTAGTATAGTTGGCGATAAATGGGAAGACATATTAGATATTATGGATAAATATTCTCATATAATTGTTATTGCACTTGCAATATTATTTATAATTGCTGTCATAATATTCTATTCAAAAAGAAGAAAGAAAAAAGCCAATGTCTAACATTGCTTTTCTTTTTAAATCAAAATAATGGAGAAAAAAATGAATATAAAAAAACTAGATATATTATATAATTATGAATTTCAAAATACTTTTAAAAATAAAGAAAAACAAAATCTAATGCAATATCAAAATTTTATCAATAATTTTATTTCAAAACATCAATATCAAACTAAAGAAGAAAATTATCAGCTATTAGAACTAATCATCTTTGAAATATATGATTTTAAACTGTGGATAACCGACAAAGATAAACAAACTCTATTAAATAATATTTTAAATAAAATAGCACCATATTTAAAAAACAAAAATATCTTTAAAAGGTTTTTAAATCTAATTCAAACTGTATTTGAAAAAGATAACTCTTTATATATCGAAGAAAATAAACAAATATTAAATTTTCTATATCAAAATATAAATGAAAAATGGCAAACAAATCTTATAACAAATAAAATACAAAACATTTTAAAAACACATCATATAGAAGATCTTATTGTATTCGCTATAAATATCATAGAAAAAACCATTGATAAAAATTCAGCCATAAATCTAGCTCATAACTATCTGGATTATCCAAAAGTCTGTGATTATCTCTTAGATAATTATAAAAATAACCCTAAAAAAACTAAAGAATTACTATCAAAAATAATAACAAAATCTAAGATTTAAAATCTTAGAATTTTTAGTATTTCATTATATCTAAATTTTGCCTCTTATCGAAAAACGATTATAATTCCAATTCCAAAAATATACCGTACCATCACTGGTTACTAAATAAGGTGTATCATTCACAACAGCTATTGATACAGCAGGTACACCTAAATTACCTCGTTGCCTAAACTCATGATAATTCCAATTATAAAAATATACCGTACCATCACTACTTAATACATATACCGAATAACTATTCGAAGTATCCGCAGCTGCTATTGATACACATGGTTCACCTATATTACCCAGTTGTCTAAATTCATGATAATTATTATTCCAAAAATATACTGTACCATCACTAGTTAAAACAAACTGAATACTATCCGTAGTTGCAATTGATACGACATCTCCACCACCAATTGAGCCATCACATTTCGCATATAGCTCATCTATCGCACCTTGGACATTAGTTGAAGAAAGTCCACTTGTACTATTATCATAAGTTACTTGATTAGAAGGAAAATATGTCGCTGCTGCAACACTAACAGTTCCTACAACTAAAACTGTAATTAAACACCAAAACACTCTACTTTTAATAATTTTTTTCATTACCATCATCCTCTATATTAACATTTTCTATTTTTATTTTATCCAATAGCTCCGAAAAAGTCAATAGTAAGCTCATTTAAATTTACAATTATTTTAGGTGAGCTTATATGTTAATAAAATTTAAAAGAATTGATGACTTAAGAACAGATAATGATTTAAAAATAAGAGAAATTGCTGATATATTAAAAATAAGCATTGATAATTATTTCGATTATGCCAATGGAAGAAGTAACTTCCCTTTAGAAAAATTAAATCTACTAGCAAATTATTTTAAAGTAAATTTTGACTATATTACTGGACTTTCAGATATAAAAAAAGCATATCCAGGAAATATTGACTTAAACACTTTAAAACAAAGAATTAAACAAATTAGAAAAGAAAATAAATTATCTCAAGAAAAAGCCGCCAACATCATCGGCGACAAACAATCAACATATTGGAATTATGAGAGCGGAAACTCAATAATCCCAATATCAAAGCTTTACTTACTAGCAAAATATTATAATGTTTCAATTGACTATTTTGTTGGTAAAACATCAAATAAAACTATCCTTAAATAATATTATGAAAAATCTCTCCAACTCTCCGATTCTCTTGGACCAATAGAATTTTGATATTTACCAGAATATAAAGTAACATCACCATATACTCTGTGAAAAAACACCTGTCCTATCTTCATTCCCTTATATATCCTTACTGGCTGAGTCGCACAAAATTGAATAGTTAAATTTCCCTTAAATCCTATATCAACCAAATCAGCAGTAATTTGAACAAAGAGCCCAAGACGACCTGTAGAACTTCGGCCAGTTATAATAGGTACAAAATAATCACTCCCAATTACCTCTTTAGTATAACCCAAATATAATTTGTTTGGCATTAAAACAATACCCTCATCCGGTATTTTTATTATTCTCGTTTTATTTTTAATCTTACTATCAAGAATATCACTTTCATATACCTTTAAATAATCTCCCAGTTCATAATTATAACTATTAGGATTCAGCATATTACTATCAAACGGTTCTATTACAATTCTACCATTTTCTACCTCATTTCTTATCTTATTTCCCGATAATATCATCTAAAACACCTTCTTCATAAAACATACTAACTTGAGGAATCAAATAATTATTATATTTTCCCTTGTCATAAAGTAAATCACGCTTGCCATAAAGTTTCCAAAAAGTAACTTGACCAATTCGCATATTAGGATAAATTCTAAGAGGCATAACCACTCTAAGTTCAAGCGTCCAACAATGATTACATCCAACATGGCCAAGCGGTGCTGTAACCTGTAAAAACAATCCAAGACGGCCAACTGAACTTCGACCAATTAACTGCGTAACATACTTCTTACTACCTATTTTCTCCTTAGTACTTGCTAAATATAACTTATTTGGTCTAATTAAATATCCATCTTCCGTTAGTTTCACTTCCTTTACCTTACATTTAACATAAGGATCTATTACATCATCCTCTATTTCTAAAATAGTATCTCCCAAATGATAATTATAACTATTAGGATTTAACATATCCTCATAAAATGGTTCAATATTTATATTGCCATTTTCTACTTCCTCTTTTATCTTATTTCCCGATAATATCATAAATGATAACTCCTATATTTTCTTAAAATCTTTTGATTATTTTCACTAAGTAAAGTCTTATCAAAACTATCAATATTAGATAAATCACGCTCAAAAAAAGTACTTATAGCATCAGGGCAATGACATAAATTTAAATGCGAAATATTGCCATCTTTTAAAATATAGCCATGCTTCTTCTCCGTAAAACCTAACTGCCTCCTAATTTCTAACTTTAAATCATAAACTTTTTCCAATAATTTTTGATAACAATAATTACCATCCAAAATATAAATCAAAGCATCATTACCAAATAAATATACTAAATTATCAACATGATTTTGAATAACTTTCTTATAATCATCATCTTTCTCTTGATAAAATTCTAAAGCCACTTCATCAAAATTTTTTATCAAATATTTTTTTACAACATCTAAACCAAATTTTCTAATAATTTCCTCAATTTCATTTATATAAATTGCTGAATCAGGCTTCAATAATAAATACCCATATAAATATCTTTTTAAATTCAAATTAAAATCTTTATAAAATTGATTATCACTCCATAATATTAAACCATCAAAATCACTAACATCATTATCTTTTTCATATATAACCTTATCATTATCTATTGGAAATTCTACATAATCCTTTTCATATACTAATGAATGTGGATATAAAGTTCTTACTACATATTCATCCACAAAGCAAGAAGTACTATTAATTAAATCATTTAACTTATCTAAACTATCAATTCCTCCTTTCATCAAAGGTATCGAAAGACGAAGTTTAGATAATGGATAACTTTCTCTATAATAGCCAATCCTTTCAGCAAATGAAACATTACTTTTTGGATTCATAAAATAATCATTTACTCTATCATTATCACTAACTAGCGAAATATTAACCTCATCAATTCCCTCAACTTTCTTTAATATAAAACCATTTGTATATATCTTTATATAACAATCAGAAATAATTTCCTTTATAATACTTACTATTAATTCAATATTTGGATGAAGCATAGGCTCACCACCACCAGTTATTTCAATTTTTTTAATTCCTCGTCTTTTTAATAACTTAATATTTTCTATAAACTCATCATCCACTTTTAAAAATTCATCTTCCTTATCATAATCTCTTGACTTTGATATACAAAAAATGCAATCACAATTACAAGCCTTTTGAACAGGCACAATATAACATTTATTTAACACACAATACCTTCTTTCTAACTTTATTTTTACCTAAAACATCATCCATAACCCTTAAAACATTTTCTCTATACTCATCTAAATCGCCATAATTATCTATTTCAAAATCACACAAAATTTCTTCCTGCCACTCTAACTTCGACTTAGAATTGATTTGCGTATGATCAGCTCTATCTCTCTTATATCCATTTATCCGTATAAAAATAAAACCTAATTCCTGTAAAAACTTATAATCATTTGGACGGCAATCATCATTAGTAATAATCTCTTTATCACAAAAACAAAGCTCATTATAAAATTCATTTAATAAATAATCAGGATTTTCCTTTCTAACTTTATAACCTAAAAATTGTAATAACTCCCCATCTTGAACATTCCCAATATCTTTACCAATCTTCTTATAAAACTCATACTGTAAATCATATAATGGCTTTCCAATTTTTATATTTGAAATATCATATTTTTCTTTAATTATCTCAATTGCCGTAGATTTACCATAACCACTAGGCGCTATAAACGCTATTAAATTTTTCATATTTCCTCCTCATGCGTATCAAATACGCTTGTTATTTTAATATAAAAATGTATTTGCATACATTAAAATATTGATTTCTCTTCAACAACACTGTTAAACTCATATTTCTTAGCTGGCTTTCGTCCTTCAAAAACCTCTGTTTTATTAGTCTCCTTAATTAATCCTAAATTAATTATCTTCTTTCTAAAATTTCTCCTATCCAATTTTCTTTCTAATATTGTCTCATATGTCCTTTGTAACTCAGGCAAAGTAAAACCATTAGGAAATAACTCCTTTAAAACATTTGAAGAAACTATTAACTTTTTCAAATTATTTCTAGCTTCATTTAATATTTTATCATGATCATACGCCAAACACTTAGCCATTCCAAGTTCAAACCAATCACAATTACTCGTTTTTTCCGTATCCTTTAATATAGACCTTTTGCTATCAATTACTCCTATAAAATTAATAGCAATCATCCTTTTTAGTGGTGACCTATCAACTGTACTTTCAATATTACTAAAATAAATTTTCACATTTTTAAGACCCGTTTTCTCATAAATTTCTCGGTTCATAGCCTCCTCAATAGTCTCATTATTATAAAGACCACCGCCAACCAAAGCCCACTTATCCTTGTATGGTTCATTTTTTCTCTTTATCAGTAAAACCTTTACAACACCTTTTTCTACTGTAAAAATCGAACATATCACGTGAATTCCAATATTTTTATATAAAGGATTATTTAACTGCATTTTATCACCACACCTACATTATAAGCGTATCAAAAACGCTTGTCAATAGAAAAACTAAAAAATATAGTGAATAAATAACACTATATTTTTTAAATCACTTTAAATCTTTAATTGTATCCTCAAGTAAACTCACAAATTCATCTTTACTCATTGTATAAGTTTCCTTGCTTCCAAGTTTACGATAACTAATTAAATTATCATCTTTTTCCTTATCACCAAGTATAAGTGTATAAGGGATTTTGTTAATAGAACTCTCGCGCATTCTATAACTTAACTTCTCATCACTATCATCAAGCTGTACTCTAAAATTATTTTTAGATAATAAATCATAAACTCCTCTTGCATACTCTAAATGATACTCATTATTAACAGGAATAATATTTATTTGAACTGGAGCAAGCCAAGTCGGAAAAGCACCCGCATAATGCTCTATCAAAATACCAATAAATCTCTCAATAGATCCAAAAATTACTCTATGCAACATAACTGGTCTTTCCTTATTACCATCATGATTGATAAACTCAAGTTCAAACCTTTCAGGTAAATTAAAATCCAACTGTATCGTACCACATTGCCATACTCTTCCAAGTGAATCAGTAACATGAAAATCTAACTTAGGTCCATAAAAAGCTCCATCTCCAGGATTAATTCTAATCTTATGGCCAGCTTTTTCACAAGCTTCCTTCAAGGCTTTTTCCGCATAATCCCAAATTTCAATATCACCAATATATTTTTTCTCTGGTCTAGTTGAAAGCTCTATATCATAAGGTAAACCAAAAATACTATATACCCTATCAATAAAATTAATTAATCTAATAATTTCATCTTCAATTTGCTCCTTAGTTAAAAA
This sequence comes from uncultured Bacilli bacterium, assembly GCA_944358725.1. Taxonomy (GTDB): domain Bacteria; phylum Bacillota_I; class Bacilli_A; order RF39; family UBA660; genus Coprosoma. The sequence goes on along the minus strand of CALVRS010000059.1, from coordinate 22,763 downwards.
GATATGTGCATCATCTTGCGTAAAATTTCTAACTCTAAATAATCCATTTAAAGCGCCACTCGCCTCATGACGATGTACCAAACCAAGTTCACCAATGCGAAGAGGAAATTCTTTATAAGAATGAAGTTCATTTTTATAAACAAGAATTCCACCAGGACAATTCATTGGTTTAATAGCAAACTCTTTATCATCAATCTTAGATGTATACATATTTTCATGGTAATTATCCCAATGTCCAGACCTTACCCATAAATCTTTATTAAGCATAATAGGGGTTTGAATAAACTTATAACCTTCTTTTGCGTGCTCCTTATACCAAAAATCTTCCAAAGTCTTTCGAAGAATCATACCTTTAGGTAGCCAAAAAGGAAAACCTGGACCGTATTCACTAAACATAAATAATCCAAGCTCTTTACCAAGTTTTCTATGGTCACGCTTTTTAGCCTCCTCAAGCATATTCAAATAATCATCTAAATCTTCCTTTTTATCAAAACAAATACCATAAATTCTCTGAAGCATCTTATTATTAGAATCACCTTTAAAATAAGCACCTGATACTTTAAGCAATTTAAAATTTTTGCACTCTTTAACACTATCGACATGTGGTCCTCTGCATAAATCTGTAAAATCACCCTGTGTATAACAAGAAATAACCTCATCTAAAGGCATATTATTAATCAAATCAATTTTATAAGGATCATTTTTAAACTTTTCTAAAGCCTCTTCTCTAGAAATTTCCTCTCGATAAATTCTTTTGCCATCTTTAGCTAGTTTCTTCATTTCTTTTTCAATTTTTGGTAAATCCTCTTCTGTTAAAGTAACCTCACCTAAATCAATATCATAATAAAATCCATCAGTAATAACTGGCCCAACCCAAAATTTAGCATCCGGATATAAATGTTTAACCGCTTGAGCAAGTAAATGCGCACAGCTATGATTAAGCATGCTTAATCTTTCATCCTCTTTAATGTTTATCATAAAAAACTCCTCCTCCAATAAAAAACTCCTTATATAAATGCTATATAAGGAGTGCATAAACACGGTACCATCCTAAATTTCACTTAATTCAAGATAACGGCTTCTAACCGGGATTCTCTTTCGAGTCCTATTCATAAGTAGTAATGTTTAAAATTTGTATTATCTTACACCAACCGATAACTCTCTTTAAGCAAACACTTTAAACACCATGTCTTAATCAAAATATTTAAAAGTACAAATTGATTATAACATTATTAATTAATATTTTCAACATATTATTAAATAAAACTATTTTATAACATCATAATATTTGGCACATAACTCTAATAAATAGTCTTTTCTAACAACACTATCTAACCATTTAATAGGTAAATTGCCATAATATATTCCGCACAAACCACCAACTAACGCTCCAATCGTATCACTATCATTTCCCAAATTAATAGCTTCAATTACAGCTTTATCATAACTATTATTATTCATAAAACACCATATAACAGCCTCTAATGTATCAACAACAAACCCCATACTGCTAATACTATCCATATCTAATTTACTAATATCATTATTTAATAATCTTTCATAAAATTTTATACTATCTAAACTAAAATACTTTCTATAATTATATTTTCTTATATTACTATAAGCATTTTCTTTTGTTTTGCCATTTAATAAATTTATAACTAATAATGTATATATAAAGCAGCCCAATATACTTATTTCATGGCTATGAGTAAGTGATGATATATCTTTTACTAAATTATATATTTTATCATCATTTAATTTTTTATAATAAGAGTAATATGCAATAGGTAATATTCGCATTAAACTACCATTGCCATTATGATTAAAACCAGCCATTCCGCACCCCGTCACTTTTTCATATCTTTTATTATAATAATTACCTAGTGCAAGTAAAGTAGTGCCTCCAATTCCAAACGCTTCATCAATTGCAAGAAAATCTTTATTTGAAACCCATAAAATAAAATTATCCATAATACTTTTATAATTAATTTTACCTTTATTATCTATTATAGATTGCATTGTTGCTAATGTCATACTACTATCATCAGACCAAATACCCTTAGCACCAACTCGCACACTACTAACCATATCAGTAATTTTATTATCTTTAAACATATCTCTTTTTTTAAATTCCAATGGCACTCCCATCGCATCTCCAATTATAAAACCCATTATTCCATTTTTAATAACTTCTTCCATTTCCACCTCAAAAATCATATAAATATTTATAACATTTCTATTTAACCCAAGATTATAATAAAAACCGATTTTCCTTATTTTATAAAGAAAAAACCGGTATTATCTCATAGCATAAAAACTAAACGAGTTTCAAAATTTTAGTTTATTCTTAATAATCTTCTGTTTCATAATAATAAGATGTTTCTAAACCTTTAAAATAAGTTTCTAAGCTAAAATCATCTGTCAAATTATTTTCTATTAAAGTTTTAATTTCTAATGTATTAATTGGACTTCTTTCCATTGCTTGTAAATATAATTTTTTATCTATATTTTGCCAATTAACAATTTTGTTTAACCTTTTTTTTAATACTAAATCTAACCAAATTCTCGTAGCACGACCATTTCCTTCTAAAAAAGGATGCGCAATATTCATTTCAACATATTTACTAATAATATCATCTAATGTGTTTTCTTTCATAGTTTCTATTTTTTTCAAAATATCTTCTAAATATAAAGTATTTGCAAATCTAAAATTTCCCTTGGAAATATTCTTTTTTCTAATTTGCCCAGCAAAATCATACAAACCATCAAATAAATATTTATGTATTTGCATTAATCCTTTAACTGTACCAATTTCAATACTATTAATGTCATTACTTTCAAATAATCTTTTTGCATTTTCTAAACTTTTTTCATCTATTTTATTCATTATTAGCACTCCTAACAATCCTTATATAGAAAAAAAGATTTAAAATCTTTAAATTACAAAAATGGCAGGGGAAGCAAGACTTGAACTCACGACATTCGGTTTTGGAGACCGACGTTCTACCAACTGAACTATTCCCCTATCTGTCAAAAGACAAATAAATTATACCACATCCATAAAGCTATTTCAACTTATTAACTAAAAAACATATAATATATTGGTGATTTACTATGTCTGTAATTAAAACAACTGATACTGAAAGAGATCTTCTCGCACGTTTAATGCGCGCCGAAGCAATTGGCGAAGGAGACTTAGGTATGTTGATGGTAGGTAATGTCGTTATAAATAGAGCTCTCGCACGATGTTTTACCTTTAAAAATTTAAATACAATAAGCGATGTAATCTATCAAAATCCAGGTGGTTTCTCAGGCATCAATAGTCCGTTATTTTTTAGTGCTCCAACAACAATTGAAAAAAGACTTGCCGATAGAGCCATCAAAGGCGAATACTACTATCCAGCAACTAACGCCTTATGGTTCTACGCACCAAAACCACAAGAAAGCTGTAAAGAAAGTTGGTGGGGACAATATAATAGTGGCAGATATAAAAACCACTGTTTCTATGCACCACTGCCAGAAAAATGTCCCGAAATAAGATAAAAGACCCTTAATTAGAGTCTCCTATTTTATGAGTTAACCTAAGTGTTAACTCTTTTTCATTACCATTTCTGACAATAGTAAGTTTTACACTATCACCAATATTATGTTTATATAAAAGATACTTCAAATGCGCTGAATTTTTAACTTCAGTTCCATCAAGTTTAATAATAATATCATTCTTTTGTAAGCCAGCCTCCTCAGCATCTGAACCACTTTCAACTGAATCTACAACTACACCAGAATCAATACTATCATCAATACGTAAATCACTATACCCAACTAAAGGTAAACTATCTAAATCATAAAGAGCAACACCAATAACCGGTCTTTCAATCGTCTCGCCCTTCTCTAGTTTGTCAATTTGAGACATAGCCACTTCAATCGGAATAGCAAATCCCATACCTTCAACAGAACTCTCTACTAACTTAACTGAATTAATGCCAATAACTTCGCCATTAATATTAACAAGTGGACCACCACTGTTTCCAGGATTAATAGAAGCATCAATTTGAATAGCCTCCATCATATATGAAGAGCCATTATTAGTTACCGTAATTTCACGATTTTCACCAGAAATAATTCCCTTAGTAACCGTTCCAGCATAATCAGTACTAACAGGCGTACCAACAGTAAACACCGTATCTCCTATCTCAGCCTCAGTACTATCACCAATCTCAGCTACTTGTAAAACCTTATCACTGTCAATTTTCAAAACAGCAATATCCATATAAGCATCAGTACCCAAAACTTCTGCCTCAATTTCTTCTCCTGAACTTAAAGTAACCTTAACCTCAGTTGCCTCTTCTACAACATGATTATTTGTAAGTATATAACCATACTTATTATCCTTCTTATAAACAAAACCAGATCCATAACCAGTAAGACGGCCACTACGATAATTTTCCACAACAACAACTGAATCATATACCTTATCGATAGACTCACTAATTGAATCATTAGAGGTAATCGTTACATTTTTCTTAACTAAACCAGTAACATTATCATTACCATTGCTTGTAAAATACAAAGTACCCGTTACACCAAGAACCAAAATAACCAAAATAATTATCACATTTACTATTCGCTCTCGCATAAAAAACCTCCTATTCCATTTCTTTTATATCATACCAATTGCTAGGAAAACCAATTCTATTTAAAATAGTATCAAGTGGTACAACATTTATCGCTTCATCAAGTAATTCAACTTCTCGCTTTATCTCGTCAGCCATAACATCAAAATCTTCTTTTCTAAGTAATACTTTCAGCATAATAACTAAACTAAACAAATCATTTTTACCATATATATAACCCTCATCATCAGAAGGAATATTAAGCATCTCATGATATTTAGTATCTGGGATCAATCTTTGTGTACGATGATCATACAAAATATCTTCATGAGCACAAACATTTCTAAAATTAGAAAGTAAAGATAAATAAATTGTCAAAACATCTGGACTAATCTTATAAACATTACTAATATCTTCTTGATCATCGTATTTCAAAATATCATAAAATTCAGCCACAATACCAAAAGATAAAACCTTAACTAAAATCCAAAGTGGTATATAACCATAATTTTCAATATAATGATAAGTTGCTGCATGTTTCCTACCATTAACTCTAATTTGTCTTTTAACCTTATTTAAGACATCATGTACTTGCCTTGATTGTAAAGCATCTTGTGAAAAATTCTTAAAATCTAAATAATCTTTTTCTTTAAAACCATACTTTCTTGATAACTGATAACTCATAATCGATTTAATATTGTTTTCGACAATCAAAATATTCTTAAAAAAAGTATTTCTGATAGCTCTGTCAAATAAAAATGTTGCATATAACTCTTCAAACGTTGTCCCAGATAAAAATTTTTTACCCGTCTCCTTCGTCATAAATAAATGACGATATCCACTTATAAAAAAGTAATTTTCCCGAAACAATATCTCTCTAGTCTTAGCTTCATTTTTAATAACTAAATCTTTACCTTTTAAAATCTCAACTTGCTCATCTATTGTCTTAAATATTTTCTCTGTCATATACTCACCTATCAAACATTATAGCACAAAAATTCCCCTCTTTTATGACAAAAGTGTGAAATTAACCATTAAAATATAAATTAACTGCATTTCTAATAACACTTGCTATTTTATTTTGATAAGTATCACTCTTAAGTAAAGCTCTCTCACTAGCATTAGATAAAAAACCAACCTCTAACAAAACACCAGGTCTACTTACTCTTCTTTGCAAATACTTCGTACTATTTTCTTTATAATCTCTATTAGTATTCAAATTTTTCTGAAACTCACCTTGAAACACCTTTGCAATCTCTTCGTTATCTGGATTAATCGTATCATAATACACCTCTGCCCCGTGATAAGTTCCACTATCTTCTGCATTCAAATGAATAGATAAATATAAATCACAATTAGAATTATTTATTACATTAACCCTTCTCAATAAATCACTACGCTTTCTGTTCCAAGCATCACTAACAGCCAAATCATAATCGCCATATCTCGTTAAATAAACAATTGCTCCATCTTCCCTCAGTAACTCCATAACCTTCAAAGCAATACTTAAATTCAAATCAGACTCCTTAACATTCTTATAAAAAGCTCCACTATCCGCTCCTCCATGACCTGGATCTAAATAAATCACTTTAGAAAGCAAAGAAAATGTATTATCTTTAGCAAGTGCAAAATTAAAAAAGCAAAGTAAAGTAATCAACAAAACCAAAGCACCGATTTTATACTTAAACATCAAATCACCATTAAATAATATGAATTTAACATAAAAACAATGCCAAAAGACATTGTCTACTCTTTTATTTGAAACATTAAACATTCCTTTAAATAACCTATCACAACTAATTATATATCATAATAAAATCAAACTCATACTTTATTTGCAGCCCTTTGCAGCTATTTGCAGCTATTTGCAGTTAATGACAGTTATTAAATATATACTTATTTTTTTAATAACCATTTTGGCATGTTTCTTGTTCCAACATTATAAATAAGATTTCTTTCTCTTAAAAAGCTAATAATATATCTAGTTTTATTATTTAATTCATTTTTATTTATTGTTTTAAATAATGGATACATGTAATCGTTAATTTCTTGCCGACTTACACCATTATTACTTTTAATATAATTATATAATTTAAGTTTTAATTCATCCATTCCTTCTATATCATCTAAAATAACAGCTGTTGTTTTTTCAGACAATGGAACATTAACTATAAAAATTTCATCATCCTTAAAACTAGGAACCCCACCACTATATATTTTATTATATTTTGTTATTGTTTTGATTCCAGATCCTAATTCCTCAGCCAATCCTATTTCTTTAAAAAAATTTGCTATCTTAGGATTTTTAGGATATGGAGAATAATCGTTAAGATTAATATATCCAATATTTCTTGGTCTATTGGCATTTTCTGTTATCATCAACTCTTTTGTTATTATTAATCTTGCAGGAATTGGATTAGAATATTCTCTATGAATCAATAAATTTACACATAATTCACGAGCAATAACATCTCTAATATTAATTCTTTGATTACCATCTGTATAAAATTTTTCATTTAAATGTTTCTTAATAAAATTTATTAACCGTTCATAACTTTCTATTAAATTAGTTCTAATATCGTCTCTATCATCATATCTATCAATATTATTAACTTTTAAAATTGCATCTGTTTTATAATAAGAAAGTGCAGAAGTTATAACATCATCTTTACCTAATAGCAATAAACAAGCAAGATTAAATCCTTCTTCACCTGTTTGCAAATTTTTTTCATATAATGACGCACTCCTAAGCATTTCTAAATCATTCATTTTGGACCACGGATGATTTGCCACTCTGTTTACAGCCATATTTCTAGCCTTATCAATTAAATCTTTTCTTAAATCATCAATTGTAGCAAAAGGATATATCTTATTTTCTATATAAGTACTACTTTTTCTTATATATAACTGTGAAATTAATGATGTATTTCCTGTAATTTCAAAATCACCATCTTCATTTCTATCAAATATTTTATTTGCTGTTTTATGAACATCTGAACTTTCATAAACATAAATATACAATATTTCTTTTTTATAGACAAGATACTCTTTTATCTCAAGATGAACTGTAGGACATATCTTTTCATTATTATTACATAAATTAGCGAAATTCTTTTTTATTTCTTTAACATAATCTTTATATACTCCTACAATCTTGCCATCATCTTTAACACCTAAAAATATATGCCCACCATTTCTATTTAACATTGAACAAATAGTTTCAAATAAACTATTAGGAAGATTTTTCTTTGTTGCCTTAAATTCAACAGTTGAACATTCTCCATCTTTTATTATTCTTAAAAGATATTTTGGGATTTGTTCTATCATTCTATCATCTCCTTTTTTAATCTGATATATAATATTTACTAAAATATTTTTTTGCTTTTTTTTACAAAATAAAATTCAAATATATAAAAACAATGCCAAAAGACATTGTCTATTCTTTTATTTGAAACATTAACTATTCCTTTAAATAACCTATCACAACTAATTGTCTATCAATTCCAAAACATGTAATTAATGTAATAGCTCTTTTACTCTTATCTCTTAAAATAGCCACCTTACCAGTTTTTAAAACATCGTAAATTTTAGCTACTTCATAAACATAATTTTTATTATTGTAATTAACAATAATCTCATCATCTAAAGAAAGTTCATGCAAACGTCTAAAATAGCCAACCGAAGTATTACCATTATGTCCAGCCAATATTAAATTACCAAAATCCTCGTCTGGCATCGATGAGCCAGCAATAACCTCAATATTCTTGTCTACCGTATTTTCTTTAGAATTCAAAGGATACAAATGCTTTCGTAAATTAATCTTCGGAATAACTAAATTAGCCAAATAATTAAAAGAATCATTTGAAACCTCTAAAATTACTTCACTTGAACTTTCTTCAATATTCATTTTTTCTCCATTTAATTCTCCACCTTTTAAATTTTCATTTTTTACCTCATAATCATTAAAATCATGATTTAAAGATAAAATATAACTTCCTAAAACATAACTTCCTAAAGCAAACAAAATAATTCCTAAAATTTTAATGTATTTTAATAAATACAAGACCTATCCCCACAAGCGCCGTTCCAATAAAACCAGCCATATTATAAAAACCTGTATTTGGAACCTCAACAACCTCTGGCACCTCTTCATTAGAAATTTTGATAAAACTTTCCTTATCCGTACTAATTCTTAAGGCCGATAAAGTCTGCGAATTAGCCTTGCTATAAACAAGTAATGGCGCATCATCATAATATTTTCTAGTTATTTTAAGTAACTCTTCAGGTACAACATTTTCATTAAAAGTAATACTTAAACTATTTTTATCCAAAGAAATCTTATGATATTGACTAGAAGAAATATTATAATTATTTAAAACATTATTTTCATCTTCTAAAACAATTGTCTTTCCAACCTCGCCTTTAAAACTTTGTTCACTAAAACTCGGCTTTAAATCATGTTTCTTAACTAAATCTAATATTTCCTCTTTCTCCTTACTTATATCAATAACATCACCCGTATAATTTTTACCAGTTGTCCATACCACTTCAGTCTCTGGCCTAATAGCTTTCCATATTAACTCTTGAGCCGCAATATAATAATAATTATTTTGGTGTCCTGGATATTCATATCCATAATATCCAATTTTCTCAATATATTCCTTAAGCTCAGAAGAAAAATTAACCTTACTCCAGTCAGTATAAACATCATAATAACTTGTTGTTATCTCAACTCCCGGTTCAACACAATACGCAATTCTATCTCCCATTTGAAACATCGTCGCTGTATTTGTCTTAAACTTACCATCAAGATTCCTATTATAGGCAATATCATTAAGTTTAATATAAGTAATCTTACTTTCCATCGCCGAAACATTATAATTAGGATAAAAACCAAAGGATAAAAGAATTAAAAGTACTAATAATCTTTTCATAACTCTCCTCTCTAAGCCCCTTCATATATAAACATACGACAAAAATAAAAGATTTCCTTTTTTTTAAACAAAAAAATTGCAAAATCATGCAATTTTCTTTCTCTTTCTAAAATCAAACACTAAAATAGCCATAAAAATCAAACCAAAAATAATACTTATAAACTTACCAAATAAAGCCCCAGGTGCTTCAAATTCAATCTCAATTTCATGAAAACCTTTTTCAATCTTAAATCCTATAAAAGCTGTATTGACCTTCTCATAATCAATCTCTTTACCATCAACCTTAATCTTAAATCCCAAATCATAAGGAATCGTCAAATGAAAATACCCATCTTTTGAAACATCAATATTACCTAAGATTTTATCCCCTAAAACCTTTTTAACATTAAATCTATCAATATCTAAATTTTGAATAAACTCATCATAATCTAAACCATACATCTCCACCTTAGAAATATAATGAACTCCAGGAGAAAATTCTATATTTATACCATCTTCCAAAGATAAAGTATAATCAAAAGTATAATTATTATTAAAATATTTCCATGAACTGCACGTTAATTTATTTCTAACACCATTAACATCAATAAAAGTATCTCCAAGCTTACAACTTTGTGGATTCTCTACAGTAAATCTAAGTAAATAAAGTTTCTTATCATCATCTAAATCAAAATGTAAATATCCACCATTTTCAGAATAAACCTTATATCCTTCTTTGTATCTTTCTATCTTAATACCACTTGAAGCGCCTTCTTCTAAATCAACCTCAAAAGCCATACTTTCATAACTATAATCGCTATCTTTACTAACTATATTACCAGGCAGTGATAAAACATTATCGGGAAAATCTAATTTCTCATAATCATCTAAACTCATAATACTATCACTCGCATAACCAAGCGAAAAAGCATTCTCGTTAATATAAACCTGATAATCACCATAATCTTTCCAAAGACTATAACCAAACGGTTTATCCTTATCCGTAATTAAATACTTAACTCCCATATAATCTTCAAATAAAATATTGCGAATCTCACTTGTAATAAACATATTTCGAGAAGCTCTATTATTATTAAAATTATAGAAAAATTCACTATAACTTTGATTATACGTAGAAGAATATAAAGTCACTAAATTAGTATTAATATTATAAACATGATTCACAAGCTCAGAAGAAACCTTCAAATCAATCAAAGTCCTATAAAAGCCATCATCACTCTCTTCAATATCCTCCATTATATTTGTTATTTTAGGATCATTTTCTTTAAAATAATCTTCTGATTTAATTAAATTATCTCCCAAATTAACACTTAAACAAACTATAATACTAACTAAAGAAATAGGTATAAATAAAATCCAAGCTTTTTGAAATCTCTTATACAAAAATAAAAGACCAATAAAGAAAAAACTCTCTAAAGTAAAATATAAACTTAAACTATCATCACTTACATTAGCGCATAAAACAAGCAAAACAATAATTATAAACAATATCTTATAATTAACTTTTCTATCAATAATCTCCTTTAAAAAATATCCCGTACAAAGAACATATAAAGGTAAAAAAGGAATTAAAGCCTTACCATCTAAATATAAAAATCCATTTAATAAATAAACAAATATTGGTAAAATAATCATTAAAGACAAACAAATACCTAAAAATCTAAACTCTTTTTTCTTAAAAATCAAATAAACGACCGCCAGTAAACTAATACCTAAAAGTCCAAGCGAATAAGATTTATATAATATAAAATCTAAATTAACTCCAAAAGTCAAAGCCTCAATTAAAGACACACTAGCTAAACTTTCTCCGCGACCAGAAAAAAGTGCATAAATAACTGGAAATAAAATAACTCCAGACATTAATATACCAACAATAACTAATAAAGCAAAACAAAAACCCTTTTTCAAAAAATCTTTTAAAACAAATTTATCAATACCTTTTAAATATTCATAAACTCCATATAAAGTTAAACAAATAACTCCCCCAACACTATAATAATAACTACTCATAACCATTAAAAATACACTAATTACTAAAAGTCCCTTGTAGCCATAAGAAAAATATCTTCTAACCCCTATTAATCCCATAATCAAAAATGGCATATAACTAACAAACATAATATGTCTATGACTATGAAAAAGTAAAGGACCAGACATTGCAAAAATCAAAGTTAAAATAAAACATAAGCTTGAAGAAAAATTAAAACCTTTAATCCAAACATAAAATAAATAAATAGAAAATAAACCAATCAGTAAACTAATTAAAACAATATAAATACCCATCGGCATAAAAGGAAGCAAATAAGAAATAAAAATAATTGGACTAAATAATCCATAATAAGCAAAATAATAAATATTTTGCCCACCACCAATATTTAAAGCAAAGTCAGGAAAAAAATCATAATTTTCATAAAAAAGCATTCTAAAATAATCAGGAAAAACAATATGTTGAAAACCCCAATCAGTCTTCGAACCAAATACATATTCAAAATGTATAATAATTAAAGCTATAAGTAAATAAATTAAACAAATAACAAATATATGCTTTTTATCTTTTTTTTCTAACTTTGCCATTTATTTGCTCCAATCCAATCTTCAAATGGTAATACATGTTTGTATTCATCATATAAACCATCATACATATTAATCATATCAATCTTACGTTTAATTATTTTTTTATCAATATTTGTCTCTAAATCCAACCTATCAAGTTCTTTTTCACTATGATACTTACCAAAATAATATAAATTATTGACTTTCAAATCTTTAAGTATTTTGCTTAACTGCTTGTGCTGAAAATTATTATCCTCTCCATCAGGATTATGCACAGCAACCTCTTTCCAATCCTTATAATTTAAAATATATTTAAGTTGTTTTTTAATTTTCCTATAATCTTTAGAAAAATAAATCTTATCAGAATATCCCATCATAACACTTAAATCATTGCTATAAGAAATTGCCTTTAAAAAAGAAGCCGTTTTTTTATCATCATATCCACATGATACACATATGACTAAATAATTATCAGAAAGCAAATGCACTCCACCCCAAACACTCTCATCTCCAGGATGTGATACAATCATCAACTTATCAGTAACATCTAAATCTAATTTTGCCATCTGCCCTTTTACCGGCATTAAATTAGGTTTCCTTAAAAAAGCTAAAACCACCAAAACCATTAAAACTATAACAATTATAATAATCATAATATTTTTTAACTTCTTCAAACAAATCACCTCATTTAAACACTTTTAAATAAAGTAAAAGGATAACGTTCAGGAAGAGGAAGCTCAAAACTCATAACTTCCTTAGTGACTGGATGTTTAAACTCTAACATAGAAGCAAATAAAGCTATTTGATCTAAAGCCGCATTAGGATTATATTTTTGATCACCATAAAGTGGTAATTTTCTAGAAGCAAACTGCACCCTAATTTGATGACTGCGTCCAGTTTTTAAACTAATTCTTACTAAAGACAAATTATTAACATAGCCTATCAAATTATAACTAAGTTCCGCATCCTTACCATCCGCACTAACTCTCGTAATATTTAACTTTTCATCCTTCTTTAATTTATCCTTAAAAACACCACTTTCACTAACCTTTCCTTCTAAAACAGCCATATATATTTTTTTTACTTCATGTTTTTGAATCTGTTTTGCCAAACGACTAGCCGCCTTAGAAGTTTTAGCAAACACCATTATTCCACCAACAGGTCTATCCAAACGATGGACTAAACCCAAATAAACATCGCCAGGTTTATTATATTTTTCTTTCAAATAATTTTTAAGCATCGAAAGAAAATCTAAATCACCACTTTTATCAGCTTGAACAGGGACATTTATTGGCTTTTCAACAACTAACAAATGATTATCTTCATAAATAATATTAATCATTACACTCCCATCTCCCATATATACCACAAGGTAAAACCATATTATTCTTCTTTATAGGAAGTCCCACCTCTCCAGATTCTACCTTACCATCTGGATAAAGCGGAAGCATCATCGTCTTAAGCATATTTGCTAAAACAATATGACTAATACCTGTCGTATATGAATTAATCAGTAAAAAAATTGGTCTATCACTAAGAATCTTTAAACAAGCTTCTAATAAAACAGCCATATTCTTTTCAAACTTCCAAACTTCCTTATTAGGTCCTCTACCATAACTTGGTGGATCCATTACAATCCCATCATATTTATTTCCCCGGCGATACTCTCTTTCAACAAATTTCAAACAATCATCCACAATAAAACGAATATTACTTGAGGAAAGACCACATAAATCTCTATTTTCTTTAGCCCATAGAGTCATACCTTTAGAGGCATCAACTTGAACCACAGAAGCTCCAGCCTTTAAAGCCGCCATACTAGCCGCACCAGTATAAGCAAATAAATTTAAAATCTTAACCTCTCGGCCACTATCCACAGCTTTTTTAATCTTACTAGCCATAAACTCCCAATTAGTCGCTTGCTCTGGAAACAAACCAGTATGTTTAAAATTAGTTGGTGTAACTTTAAAAGTTAAATCATTATATTTTACTGTCCAAAATTCAGGTAGATTTCTCTTAAACTCCCAGTGTCCACCACCCTTGTTAGAACGATAATAAACACCATCAATATTATTCCAATTATCATCAAAATTGGTCTCCCACATTGCTTGTGGTTCTGGCCTTCTTAAAATAAACGACCCCCATCTTTCCAATTTTTCGCCATTTCCAGCATCTAAACACTCATAATCTGACCATTTATCACTAATTTTAAGCATATATATCACCAAATAATAGTATACCATATTCTCACAAATTGTAAAAATTGAATATGGTAGTAGATAAAAAAAAACAATCACAAAATCTACTAACAAATAATAAAAGAATAAACTATTATATTTATTCTTCTACTTTTTATAAATTTTAGACTTTGGTTTTAATTTACGATAATTTATTTTAAACGCTTCTAATTCTTCACTAGAAAATGAAAATATTTTTTCTTCTATTAAATCACGTAACTTTTCACAAACAACTTCATTAAAATTTTCATCATCACATAAAAATAAATCAATATTTTCTATATCATTTTGAAAAACATTTGCTTCATCATCACTAAGTGAATTAATCATAGCATTTGCTACAACCAAAAGCTCATTATAATCTAAAGAATTAATATAAGGCATAATATTTTCATCAATATATTTATTTTTTTCTGTTAACATTCTAATTCTACTTCTACTAAAACTTCCAATTGCTGATACAGAAGAGACAATAGCAATAATACTAAGAGAAAGCATTGTAATTTCAGCACCATTCATATAAATTCCTCCAAACTTACAAATAGTATAAAGTAAACTATTTAATATGTCAATAAAATATAGAAAAATCCATATCAAACTAAAATTAAAAACAATCAATCAATATTTTAATACAAAAAAAGTTGGAAATTGAATTGGCTCATGCCAGCCCCCTATGTTTTCCAACCTTACAATAACATTATATGTATATATCCAAAATTTAACAATATAAAAATATAAAACAAATTTAACTTTACATAAAATTTTACAAAAAAAACATCGAAAACAAATTCGATGTTTTGATGACAAAATATATTATCTCTTTGAAAATTGTGGAGCTCTACGTGCACCTTTTAATCCAGGTTTCTTTCTTTCTTTAACTCTAGGGTCTCTTTTAACAAAGCCAGCTCTTTTTAATGTTTTTCTATAACTATCTTCTTTACCTTCGTTTTCCTTATCATAAGAAAGTAAAGCTCTTGTAATACCTAAACGAATAGCACCAGTTTGACCAGTAAATCCACCGCCAGCTACTTTAACAGTAATATCAAATGTATTTTCATTATTTGTAGCAACTAATGGTTGCATTAAATCCATAATATTTGTTTCATAAGGGAAAAAGTCTCTAACGTCTCTTCCATTTACTGTAATTTTACCACTTCCAGGTACCATTACTACTCTAGCAACAGACGCTTTTCTACGACCAGTTCCTAAAAATTTTCTTGTATTCATTAAAATTCCTCCTAATCCACTTTAAGCTCAGTTGGCTTTTGCGCACTGTGTGGATGATTTCCTTCTGCATATACAAATAATTTCTTATACATTTGTCTTCCTAATCTACCTTTTGGAAGCATACCCTTAACAGCTCTTTCAATCATTTCTACTGGATAATTTTCAATCATTTCTTTAGCTGTTCTCTCACGAAGACCTCCAGTATATCTACTGTGATTATAATACATCTTATCGTTTAATTTGTTACCAGTAAGTACTACTTTATCAGCATTTACTACAATAACATAATCGCCACCATCGATATGTGGAGTATAAGTAGGTTTATGTTTTCCTCTTAAAACAGTCGCCACCTTAGTAGCTAAACGTCCTAAAGTTTGACCTTCCGCATCGACAACATACCAATTTCTAGTGACATCTTCTTTTCTTTGCATGTATGTTTTCATAACACTTTTCCTTTCTCCATTACATTCGTAAGTTTTCCCAGGACTTACGTATGTGGGATAAATAAATGTACCAGTTTCAATTATATCAAAAATCAAATAAAAGTCAATAAAATTATATGATTTTCATACCTTTATCATACATTTTATTGACTAATAAATAATAAATTTACAAAATATTGATAAATTCTTAAAAATATTACCTTTAAACTAATAAAGTACATCTTTTAAATACAAGCCTTCTGGGTTTGCTGTCTTCCCCGCTTTTCGTCTATCTTGAGCATTTAAAATATCAATTATATCTTCACTCCGACGCTTACCTTCGCCAATTTCAATTAAAGTTCCAATCATATTTCTAACTTGATAACGCATAAAACCTGTTCCTAAAAAACTAAGAGTAATCTTATTCACACTTTTAAGTTCCCTTGAAAGCCTTGTCTGTACAATAGTACGCACATAATCTTCCTTCTCATCATCACTTTTAGTAAATGACTTAAAATTATGTGTACCCTCTAAATATTTTAAAGCCCTCTCCATCTCTACTACATCAAGCTTCTTATTATATTGATATATATAATCTTTTTCAATTGGATTATACTCTCCCATATTAATAACATAAACATATTCCTTAGCCTTCACATTATAACGTGCATGAAAATCATCAGCTACAATTTGAACATTTCTAATATAAATATCATTAGGAAGCAAACTATTAAGCCCGTCTTTTAACTTCTCAGGAGTTATATGTTTAATATCTAAATCAAAATGAGCCTTTTGATTATAAGCATGCACCCCTGCATCAGTTCGGCCTGAAGCGCATATACTAACATCCTTATGGCCATTAATTGTCTTAAGCGCACTCTCAAGTTCCCCCTGAACCGTCCTAACATCCGGTTGCTTTTGATAACCTTTATATTTTGAACCATCATAAGCAAATGTTATCAAATATCTCATAATACTTCCTCCTCTTGCTCCATATATTGTAACACAAATACAAAATAAAAGCACATTTATCTAACTACTCTATATATATCCTTCATTAAATCATTTATATCATCACGATAACCAATATTAACTTTTCTACCTTCTTTAAAACTATCAGTAAATTTTATAATCTGTGGTTTTGGAATATTACTTTCTTTAAGTAACTTATTATTCGTAAACAAATCAAATTTGTCACCTTGAAATATCAAACTACCATTTTTTAAACAAATAACATAATCAGCAAACTGTAAAGCATCATCCACATCTACACTCGCAATCAAAATAGTCCTATTATATCTCATCTTCATCTTTCTAAACAGTTTAATAAACATCTTCTTACTAGTAAAATCAAGACCTTTAAAAGGCTCATCTAAAAGTAACACTTTAGGATTAACCGCAAGTACAAGAGCTAAAGCTAATTTTTTCTGCTCCCCCGTACTAATTTTCAAAGGCGAACGACTCAAATAACTTTCATCAAGCCCGACTATCTTTAAAGAATCAACAATTTTCTTATCACTAACTTTTAGTTTATATTTTTTCAAAGTAAATAAAACCTCGTCATAAATCGTATTACAAAAAAAATATTTCTCTGGATTTTGTCTTAAAAAACCAACTTTAGAAATCTCTTTGCCATCTAAAATTTCATCATTAACTAAAGAAAGAAATAAACTCTTACCACTATTAACCCCACCAACTATAAAATTAATCTTTCCCTCTTTTATATGACAAGATAAATCATCAGTACTAATATTTTTAAACTCTATTTCCATAAATCTTTCACCAATTTTTTCTCTTCAAAATAAACTTTATTTATTAAATCATAAAACTTTAATTTATTTGATAAACTTACCATAAAAGGTAATTCTAAATCATACTTTTCAAAAAATTCTTCCTGTTCAAATACCTGTTTTTTAGAACCTTTTAAAAGTATATTACCATTACCTATAATTATAACTGTATCCGCATAAAGTGCATCTTTAACATCATTTGAAAAATTAATCACTGTAAGCCCTTCTTTAACAAGCTTTTTTAACTCATCAAATACCTTTAACCTTAAAACTTCATCCATTTTATCAAATAAATTATCTAAAATAAGTATTTTAGGTTTCTTTAATAATGCAAGCTTCAAAATAACCAATTTTTTCTTATCTGAAGGTAAAAAATCAAATGGTATATTCAAATAATCCATTAAATCAAGTTCAGAAACTATATTTAAAGCTTCATCTTTAACTTTCTGTTTCCCCAAATTATTTATTAAAAAATCCATTAAAATATCATCACTTTCATATTCCCAAAAATCATCAAAAATAGTAACAATATTTTCTCTAATAACTTCCTTTTTTAAAGGTTTCCCAAAAATCAAAATATCTCCATTATAATTCAAAAGACCCGATAAAATATTTACAAGCGATGATTTGCCACTACCATTTTTTCCTAAAATAGTAACAAATTTTCTCTCTAAAATATTTAAATTTAAATTATCAAATACTTTAATATTTTCATAACTAAAATTTAATTTTTTTATTTCAATCGCCTGCATATAACTTCACCACAAAAATTATTATATTATAAAAACATTCATTTTACAATGAATTTACTGTAATGATTTGTTTTTTTCTAAAACATACTCCTCTAAAGTTAAATTATTTTTTTTCATTTCAAAAGCTAATTTACTAAAACCAATATATCTAAAATGCCACGGTTCATACATATAACCACAAATACTTTCTTTACCTAAAGGATATCTTAAAATAAAACCATATTTATAAGCATTTTCATAAAGCCATTTTAAAGATTCTTCTATGCCTGTTGGATCCTCTATATATATGCCATTTTTAATAACACTAACATCTATCGCAAGCCCTGTATGATGTTCTGACGTTTTCGGCAAAGCTACCCGCTCATAAGCCTTAGAACCTTCTTTTTCTAAATAATATTTTAAAATTTCCTCTTGCTTAGATATACTTCTATATCCAGAATTTACAACCACTTTTTCAAAAGGAAATAACTTATTAACATCATCAAGCATCCTCATAAGAGAAAGCCCAGCTAGCTTTTCCATATATACATATTCATTATCATGATTTTTACCAACCTTTATTAAATCAAGCTTTAAATTAGTATATAAAGGGTTTTCTTTATTTACTAATATCAGATAATCCACAAACTAACTTCGCTTACCATTTTGGATTTTATAACTAATTTTCAAAAGCCATTTTCTAGGTAAAAACCTAATAAAAAATACACCAAGTTTCATTTTTAAGCCAGGAATAATAATAAGCTTCTCATCAAACATCTTTTTAATAGCTAAACTAGCTACCTTCATACTATCTTCGCCTTTAATAGAAAAATGCACACGAGCTACCTTATTAAATTCTGTATTAACCGGTCCAGGACATAAAACGCTTATTGAAACATTACTGCCTTCCCTTCGAAGCTCCTCATAAATTGCTAAACTTAAATTTAATACATAATTTTTAGTCGCATAATAAGATGCCATCAAAGGTCCAGCCATAAAACCAGCTGAAGATGCCACATTTAAAATATATCCTTGATCTTTCTTTTTAAAATCCTTTAAAAACAGCTTTGTTAATAAATGCAGAGATTTAATATTTAAATCTATCATATCCAATTCTTTATCCAAATTAGTTTCACTAAATTCTCCAAAAACACCAAACCCAGCATTATTTATCAAAATATCAATGTTTTCTCCCTTAACCTCATTATAAAGTTCCATACAATTATATGTACTTGAAATATCTTTAACAATTATCTTAGCTCTGTCACCTAATTCTTTAGCTAATTTTTCAAGTCTTGTTTTTCTTCGAGCAACTAAAATAACTTCATAACCTTCTGAAACAAGTACCCTTGCCATATCAGCTCCAATACCAGAACTAGCTCCCGTAATTAATGCTTTCATAAAATCACCTTAAAAACATTATATAATATGAAAAATAATTTGTAAATTTTATTTGACATATTATTAAAAATATTCTAATATAATCTTAATGAAAGGGATATTAACATGAACCAAAATTACGAAAATAATATTAATCTATTCAAAATGATAATTGAAAATCCAATTTATATATATTATTTATGGAGATGAAATTGAAAATTACATCCCATATGAAATGTTTGAAGAAATCAAAAACGAACAGTTAATGAAAAAGTATCATCAAAACCATAATCAAGAACAAGAAAATTGGGTCAATGAAGTTCATCAAAAAATAAAATTGCTATCAAAATAAGATAACAATTTTTTTATTTGTGACGACCCACATCATCATTTTTAAAATATTTAATACCTTCCTCAAACTGCTGAACTTGCTCATCAGACATACTTAAAAACCCTTCATACATATTTCCAATAACATCATTTAACTCTTTATCTTTTTTTAATATATTGATATAATTTTGAATTTGCTTAAGTTCTTCTAAATTAAATGGTTTTAAAGAATCCATAATCTTATTTCTAGCAATAGTTTTCTTGCCTAATCCTCTTGTTCTTTTTTTAACTACTTTAGCAGAAACCGGGACAATATCAACATCTCTTTTTACTTCATTAGCAACTACTGTATTTGAAATTTCATTATCATTTATATCATCATTCGATACCAAAGTTTGAAGCTCCTCGTCTGATGGAAATACAAAATCAGTATTTTCCTCAGCTTTGTTTAAAACATTTATAATATCATCCAAAATATTTTGACTATCTAAAAGCAATCTCTTTCTGACATCTGCATCTTTGATTTTTTTCTTTAAATCTTCAATCTGCTTATTAGCAGCCTTCAATCTTTCATCCAAAAAAACATGAATACTTTTTGGATTATTATCTTTCTTAATCTTAAGACCAAAAACACATAAAATATTTCCTTTTAACTTAGTTGTATATATTCTAACTTGAAATCCTTTAAACTCAAAAACCTTTTTAGGCAGTTTTATTTCAGTAAAATATTTAGCCTTCGTACCATTTCCTTTATTAACTCCATATAAAATACTAAATAATACTTTCTTAACCTCAGCATAAGCTTCCGTAGGTACTTTAGATAAATCATTATTAAAATAAGGCTTACCAGTTGATGTTTTAGCAAATATAATCTGATGTTTAGTCTTTTTTACTTTATAATCTAAAGTATTTTGTCTATCCAAATATAAATTACATAAATAGAGTCTTTTTAAATTATCTAAAATTTCATCATCTAAATTTTCATTATTTTGTTCATTATTTAAACGTCTTAAAGCTCTAATATCTTCTTGAAGACCATCACAAATTCTTTTCATTGCGTCCTCAAAATTATAAGTTTCCTTATTAGGAAGTTCCTTCATAAACGCTTCAATATCTTCAAAAGACATACTTTCTATTTTAAATACATATGCTCTTATTTCTTCATCTGACATAATATCACCATAAAACTAATAGAAAAAGAAAACGCTTATTTAGCGTCCTCTTCAACTAATGATAAGACAACCATTAAAGCATCGTCGCCTCTTCTTTCATCAATTTTTGAAATTCTAGTATATCCACCATTCCTTTTCGCATAACGGTGAGCTAAATCATCAAACACCTTCTTAACAGTGTCCTTATCATTATGTAAGAATGCTAAAGCTTTTCTTCTAGCAACTAAAGTTCCATCTTTACCATAAGTAATCATTTTATCAACAAATTTACGAACCTCTTTAGCTCTAGTTTCAGTCGTTACAACTTTTTCATTATTAATAACATCTTTGGTTAAATTAGCTAGCATACTTCTTCTATGTTTGTTGTCGCGTCCTAATTTTCTATAAGCCATTAATACCCTCCTAACTAATCTTCATCACGGAATTTAAGCCCCATATCTTTAATTTTATCCATAACCTCTTTTAAAGATTTCTTACCTAAATTACGTATCTTCATCATTTCTAATTCTGATTTTTCAGTTAAATCACCTAATGTATTAATATTAGCTCTCTTTAAACAGTTATAAGCTCTAACCGAGAAATCTAAATCATCAATTGATGTTTCTAATTTCTTCTGCTTACTATCTTCTTGCTTCGCATTCATAATACCTGTAATATCGGCGATTTCACTTAAATTAGTAATAATATTTAAGTGCTCAATTAATATTTTAGCAGCTAAAGCCATTGCTTCCTCTGGACGAAGAGCACCATTTGTTTCAACTTCCATAATAAGTTTATCATAAGATGCATCTTGACCAACACGTGCTTTATCAATTTCATAATTAACTCTCTCAATTGGAGAATATAAAGCATCAATTGGGATATATCCTAAAGTAGCATCTGTAATATACTTTTTATTAACTGTTGATAAATCTGCACCACGACCATTAGCAATAATAAACTCCATATCAAGTTTACCACCTTTAGCCAAAGTAGCAATAACTTGATCTTTGTTAATTATCTCTATATCACTGTCACAAACAATATCAGCTGCTGTTACAGTTCTTTCCTCATGAACAGACAAATGAGCCGTCTTAACTTCATCAGAATGATTTCTAATAGCTATTCCTTTTAAATTTAAAATAATAGCTGTAACATCTTCGATAACCCCTTCAATAGTTTGAAACTCATGCATAACTCCATCAATTTTAACAGCCACAATAGCTGAACCTGGCATTGATGAAAGCATAACTCTACGAAGAGCATTACCAATAGTCATACCAAAACCTCTTTCCAAAGGTTCTAGTTCAAATTTTCCATAATTATTATTTTCTACATAATCTGTTATTTTATAATCTGGTTTTTCAAAATTCATAATAGTCTCCTTTCTTA
>CALVRS010000058.1 GCA_944358725.1 uncultured Bacilli bacterium | reverse complement strand
AAAAAGATGTTACAAGATATCGTGAAATCGTAAAAAGTTTAGGACTTAGAAAATAGTAGACACTCTTTTTAGAGTGTCTTTTCATAGAAAGGGACGTAGATTTATGAAAAAAATGTTTGAAATGGATTTTTGTGGACGTAAATTGATTGTAGAAAATGGTGAGGTTGCAAAGCAAGCTGATGGAGCGGTTTTAGTTAGATATGGCGATACAGTGGTTTTATCAACTGTAGTTGTATCTAAGGAGGCAAAACTTCTTTCTGATTTTTTTCCACTAATGGTACTTTATCAGGAAAAATTATATTCAGTTGGTAAAATTCCTGGAGGATTTATAAAAAGAGAAGGTCGTCCTAGTGAGGCGGCGACATTGGCGGCTAGAATGATTGATAGACCGATGAGGCCTTTATTTCCATCTGATTTTCGCAATGAGGTACAGGTTGTAAATACGATTTTATCTGTAGATCCTGACAATTCACCTGAGCTTGCGGCTTTACTTGGTTCTTCTATTGCAACTTCTATTAGTAAGATACCTTTTAACGGACCTGTAGCTGGTGTTAAGGTTGGACGAGTTAATGGCGAGTTTGTGATTAATCCAACAACAGAGCAAGCTGAGAAGTCAGATATTGATTTAACGGTAGCTGGCACTTTTGAGGCTATTAATATGGTTGAATCTTCTGCTAAGGAAGTAAAAGAAGAAGATATGTTAGAAGCTTTGATGTTTGGTCATGAGGCAATTAAGAAGTTAGTTGATTTTGAGAATCAAATTGTGAAGGAAATTGGTCAAGAGAAGATGGATTATGAGAAACTTGAAATTTCTTCTGATTTAAAGGATGAGGTTACTAATTTAATTAAAGATGATATTGATAAAGCTTTAAGAATTAAGGATAAGTTAGAAAAGTATGCAGCGCTAGATAAGATTCTTGATGATTTGGTTAATAAATGTGAGGCTTTAAATGAAAGTATGCATCCAGATGATTTGCAAAAATTGAAGGCAAAACTTGTTATTATTTATAATGAAGTTGAATATGAACTTTTTAGACAGATTGTTGTTAAAGAACATACAAGAGCAGATGGACGAGCTATGGATGAGATTAGACCTCTTTCAGCTTCAGTTGATTTTTTACCTAGAACACATGGTTCAGCTTTATTTACAAGAGGTCAGACACAAAGTTTATCGGTAACTACTTTAGGTGCTTTAGGGGAGCATCAAATATTGGATGGACTTGGTTTAGAAGATAGCAAAAGGTTTATGCTTCATTATAATTTTCCGCAATTTTCAGTTGGAGAAACGGGAAGGTATGGTGCTCCTGGTAGAAGAGAAATTGGTCATGGAGCTTTGGGCGAGAGAGCTTTACTTCAAGTTATTCCGTCAGAAGAGGAATTTCCTTATACAATAAGAGTTGTTTCAGAAATTTTAGAGAGTAATGGTTCTTCTTCGCAGGCAAGTATATGTGCAGGTTGTATGAGTTTAATGGCGGCTGGTGTACCTATTAAAGCTCCAGTAGCGGGAATTGCAATGGGACTTATTACGCATGATAATGATTATACAATTTTAACGGATATTCAAGGTATGGAGGATCATTTAGGCGATATGGATTTTAAGGTTGCCGGAACTAAAAATGGTATATGTGCACTTCAGATGGATATCAAGATTAAAGGTATTACGAGGGAGATTTTAAAAGAGGCTTTAGAGCAAGCTAAGAAGGCAAGACTTGAAGTTTTGGATGTTATGCTTAAAGCTATTGCAGAGCCACGTAAGGAAGTAAGCAAATATGCGCCTAAGGTTATGACATTTATGATTGATCCAGATAAGATTAAGGATGTTATTGGCAAGGGCGGAGATATGATTACAAAGATTATTTTAGAGTCTAGTCATGTTAATTCGGTTAATGATATCAATGCGGTTAAGGTTGATTTAGAGGATGATGGACAGGTTGTTATTTATCATACGGATAAGGATGTTATTGAAGAGACCGCAAGAAGAATTAAGGATATTGTTCGTGAGGTAGAACCTGATAAAATTTATACTGGTAAAGTTGTGAAAGTTGAAGAGTTTGGCTGTTTTGTTGAACTTTGGCCAGGATGTGAAGGCTTAGTCCATGTTTCTCAGCTCGATGTTAAGAGAGTTGAAAAACCAAGTGATATGGTTAAAGTTGGCGATGAGATTTTAGTTAAATCTTTAGGCTATGATAAAAAAGGCCGTCTTAATTTATCTAGAAAAAAAGTCCTTAAGGCTAGTGAAAAATCTGATAAAAATAAAGAGGAAAAATAATTATATAGTAAAAAATATGAAACAAGTGATTTATCAAAAAAATTACTTGTTTTTTTTTTTTTTTTTTTGTGATATCTTGATATTGGATATGATAAAGGAGATAAAAAACTATGAAAAATAAGGCAGTAGAGTTTATAAAAAGTTATTTATTAGGATTAGTTTTAGCACTTCTTTTCGTTTATTTTATGTAAGGGGGATATCATGAAAAAATATTATATAAAGAAAAATATAATTGGTTTTATAGTAGGAGTAATACTTTGCACGGGTACTTTTGTGTATGCGGCAGTAACTTTCCCATCTAATGAAGTGAGTTATGATAATACAGAAAGTGGTCTTTCAAGCACAAATGTTAAAGGAGCTATCGATGAGCTATATACTGAATGTACAAAAGAACCACCTGCCGGAGAAACTATTATAGAAAATGCTGGTTTAGAAAAAGATCCATATGAATGTAGATATTTCTTTACTGGAAAAAATCCGAATAATTATATAACATTTAACGGAGAGAATGCTGGCTGGCGTATTATTTCAATAGAGTGTGATGGTAGAATAAAGATAATGAAAATAGCAAGTATAGGGAATCAAAATTGGGATACAAATGGAAGTAATAATTGGGCTGAACCAGCAT
>CALVRS010000057.1 GCA_944358725.1 uncultured Bacilli bacterium | reverse complement strand
CTATATAAAATAGGAAAAATTTTAGAAAAAAATAAATTTGAAATTAAAAAAGCCTATAAATATACTAAAATAAGAAATCAAAAACGTATAAAAAAAGATCATCAAATAAATCAAAATAAACTAAAATCTCAAAAAACAAAAATTTTAATCATCTCGCATCCTTATAATACATATGACGAGCTAATCGGAAAATCAATCATAAAATATTTGATAAAAAATAACATAGAAATAATATACTCAGATAAATTCAATCCAAAAATAACAAATCACTTAAGTAAAGAAATATCAAAAGACCTATACTTTAAATATAACAAAGATAACTTAGGTGCCATAATATACTCAAAAAAATACATCGATGGTATCATCTTTATATCATCATTTCCGTGTGCGCCAGATAGTCTGGCCAATGAACTTGCTATGCGTAAAATAGAAAAGCCATACTTAAATCTCATAATCGACGATGTCTCATCATTTACTGGTATTGAAACCAGACTTGAAAGTTTCTTAGACATGCTAGGAGGTAAACTAAATGAGTAAAATAGCCTTTCCGCATATGGGAGATTACTACCTGCCAGCTAATTATTTACTTTCACATATCTATCCAAATGACCAAATAATAAAAGCCCCTAAAATAACTTCTAAAACAATAGAAATAGGCACCAAATATTCCCCTGATTTCATATGCACTCCGTTTAAATATACCTTAGGTACCATGATAGAATGCTTAGAAGAAAAAGCCGATATCTTAATTCAAATGGGTGGAGGATGCCGTTATGGTAACTACGCCATCTTGCAAGAACAAATAATCAAAGATTTAGGTTATAACTGTAAAATAATAAACCTTGTAACCAAAGGAAAACCAGATATAAAAAGAATAAATAATCTTCTAAAACAAATAAATCCTAAATATTCTAAAATAAAAGCCATCTATTATAGCTTTATTGCCCTTAAAATGGTTAAATATATGGACATAATTGATAACTATATAAGAGAAAATATCGGATTTGAAATAAAAAAAGGATCCTTTGAAAATCTAAAAAAAGAAATGCTTGTAGAATTTAGTCAAACAAATAATTATAGAAAACTTTATAAAACATATAAAAAATATTTAAAAAAATTTAAACAAATCAAAATAAATAAAAAAACAAACAATCTAAAAATAGGTATCATTGGTGAATTATATACTATAATGGAACCATTTTCAAACTACTATTTAGAAAAAAACTTAGCTAAAAATCATATCGAAATAAAACGCTTTACAAACGTTCATTACTTATTGTTTGAAAAAGCTAAAAAGTATAAAAAATATAAAAAATATGCCAAAAAATACTTTAAATATTCTATGGGTGCTGATGCTAGCGATAATATTGCACGATGTAAATACCTATGTGAAAACAAATATGACGGTATAATCCATATTAAATCATCCTTCTGCACCCCTGAAATAGGAGCTATGCCAATATTAAATAAAATAGCTAGCGAATACAAAGTGCCCATCATTTTCTTTAGTTTTGACTCTGCCACATCTAAAACTGGCGTCGAAACTAGATTAGAAGCCTTTTATGACATGTTAGAAATGAGGAGAGAAAAATGAAAGACTGTTATCTCGGTATCGATATTGGCTCAATATCAACCAAAGGTGTTATCATCGATGAAAATAATCAAATAATAACAAAAGCCTATATATGGACAGAAGGAAATCCTACTAAAGCTGTCAAAAACTTGTTAGAAATATTAAAACAAAAATTACCTAAAAACTGTCAAATAAAAGGGATTGGCACCACCGGTAGTGCCCGTAAATTAATCGGTCTTATGCTTAAAGCCTGCATTGTCAAAAATGAAATTACCGCTCATGCCATAGGTACATTAACATTTTATCCAAATGTTAGAACCATACTAGAAATAGGTGGGCAAGACTCCAAAATTATTTTAATCAAAAATGGCGTTATCACAAACTATGCCATGAATACCTTGTGTGCAGCCGGTACAGGCTCCTTTCTATCAAGTCAAGCTAAAAGACTGGGCATTAAAGCCGAAGACTTTGGCACCTACGCCCTAAAATCTAAAAATCCAGTTAAAATAGCTGCTAGATGTACCGTGTTTGCTGAATCTGACCTTGTTCATAAAGCCCAGGCAGGATACCCCAAAGAAGATATTATTGCTGGCCTTTGTAAAAGCGTTGTCTTAAACTATCTAAATAATGTCGCAAAAGGTAAAAAAATAACCCCACCAATTATCTTTCAAGGTGGTGTTTCAAAAAATGAAGGCGTAGTTAAATACTTTAAAGAAATACTAAAAGAAGATATTATAGTTGATGAAAATAGCCATTTAATGGGTGCAATTGGTATAGCTGTATTAGCTAGAAAAAATAAAACTCAAAATCCATACTCCCTCGAGATGGAAAATTTAAAATTTCAAACAAAAGCCACCGAATGTCATAAATGTCCAAACACCTGTGAACTACTTAGAATATATCGAAACGATAAACTTGTAGACTCGTGGGGAAGTAAATGCGGTAAATATTAAAATGCATAAAAACTAATGCATTTTTTATTTTAAAATTAATTTTTTCTCATCTAAATTCTCATGTTTCAAAAAAAACTCTAAATAAATCTCTCCTAAATTTTCAAAACCATTTTTAAAACCTATATGTTTAAAAAAACCACTATTAATGTAATTTCCCCCAAAAGTTAATTTCATTTCTAAAAAACTGGGATTTTCCTGCCCTCCAAAACATAAATCGCTTAGAGGTGGTACATTAATAATAAAATTGTTTTTGTTAATTCGGCTCAT
>CALVRS010000056.1 GCA_944358725.1 uncultured Bacilli bacterium | reverse complement strand
TTTAATCGGCGTTCAATTCTCCGTTGCGGCACCATTTTGTAATTATCCCTTGTTTTTCAAGGGTTTTTTAATATTTTTTAACAATTACCTACTATTTTGAAATGATGATTAATATTTAGATATTTTTAAAAAAATGCACTTTCATTGTGCATTTTTTGTCAAAAAAACAGAAAAATGCACAATATTTTGAATATATAGTGCATTTTTGTTTACATTTTTATATAGTTATGATATTATTACTTTAGAGGTGATGGAAGTGGAACCAATGAAAGTAAAAAAATTACCTATAGATTATGTTGTAGATAAGGAACTTCTTAGATTACTTGCTGAAGCAAATTCAAAATATGGTGAATATAAAACATATTTGAAAAATGTAGAATTTGATTCTAAGTTTTTTTTAGATTCAATAATCCTTAGTGAAAGTTTGAAATCTACTCAAATTGAGGGCACTCAAATTTCACAAGATGAAATGTATTATTTAAAATATATGCCTAAAAATGACGAAACTAAAGAAATTCAAAATTTAAAAAAAGTTATAGAATATTCTAAAGAATATTTGAATGAAAATAATGAAATTAATTTAGTTTTTGTGAATAATATACATAAGATTCTTTTAGATAGTGTTAGAGGAAATGAAAAAGAACCTGGTCATGTTAGAAATATTCAAAACTGGATTGGTCCAAAAGGATGTAGTATTGAAGAAGCTATTTTTGTACCGCCTATTCCTGAAGATGTTCCTATTCTTTTAGATAATCTTTTTAAATATATGAATGATGCTTTTATAGATCCTATATTTATAAATATGGCTATATCTCATTCACAGTTTGAGACTATTCATGCTTATAGAGATGGCAATGGTAGATTAGGAAGAGCTCTTATTCCTATAGAACTTGCTAATTTAACTGATGATGAGCCAATTTTATTTTTGTCAGAGGTTATAGAATTATATAAACCAAGTTATCATAAGTTTTTAAATGAAAGTAGAAAGGGCAATATGCTTGGATTTATTAAGTTTTTTTTACAGTGTATAATTGAACAGTGCGAAAATTATATAGCAAAAATAAAAATGATTAAACAAATATTTAATAAAGATATGGAAAAAATTAAAGTTTTGAAAAGTACAGCTGTTTATAGGATTATGCCAGCGATGATGCATCAAATTGTATTTACAAAAAAAGAAATAATGGAGGAATCTGGTGTTTCTAGGAATACAGTTTCAAGATTAATAAATGATTTAGTAGATCTTGGTATATTAGTCATGGATTCTTCTCACACCAAATTAGGTTATAGGTATGAAGAAATTTATAATGTATTTGTTGGCAAGAATGCATAATGATGGTGCATTTCTTATTTTAAAAATAGAAAAATGCACAATATTTTGAATATATGGTGCATTTTTTTAAAAATATAAATATTTTAATCCTATTTTTTTATAAATTGATGAAGCTCTTGGTAAATTTAAGATTTTAGCAAAAATCAAATTATATAATTCGTCTGCTAAAAATATAAAACATAAGGTATAACTGATAATTAGAAATGTTTTTCTATTTAAATGAGTGGCTAGATAAAAACAGATGGGGACAATTAAATATATAAGTAAAAGGCTTGATATACCAAAGATTAAAACACTTCTTAGACAAACGTAACCGTTAATATTTCCAAAGTTTAGTATTTCTTTATCATAATCCCAGCATCTTACATCATTAAAGTGTTCCATATAATATCCGCCTATATATTCTAATATACCACTAATTATCATACTGATTATAAAAATATATAATGGATGTTTTCTTTTCTTATAAGTAGTTAGAAAGATTACTACGGCTCCTATAGCATATATATTTATCCAAGGTAGAAAATTACCACCTCTAAAGTAAAATTGTTTCATACCACTATTAAAAAAGTAGAATATGAATTCATATAACCATCCAAATATGCCTGATATGACAATGATTAGGCATATTATACCAATAAATATTGGTTTATCGAAGTGCTGGTCAGTATTTAAATAATTTTTAAAATATTGTTTCATAAATTTTACACCTATTTATATTTTATCAAAGTTTTAATGATTTTGTTTTGTTATTTTAAGAATGTAAATTTTTATGACTATTTCTTTACATTTTAGCTTAAGGCGTGATATCATTAATATGATAGAGTTGGGGTGGTTTGTATGCTTAAGGTATTTAAAAATAGTGTTGATAGTTTAGTGGTTCCAACAGATAATTTTGAAAAGAATACGTGGATAGATATAGTTAATCCAACTAAAGAAGAGATAAGTGAGGTGGCAAGTCTTTGTAAAATTAATTCTTCAGTTATTTTGCAGGTTTTAGTTGAAAAAGAATTACCACGGGTTAAGAAGTTTGATGGCGGAATTTTAATAGTTATTGATATACCATATTTAAAGGATAAAACTATGCGAAATAAGTATGTTACTTATCCACTTGGCATTATTATATGTGATAGTGATTATATTTTGACTGTTTCTTTAGTTGAGCATGAATTTTTAGGCAAGTTTAAACAAAATAAAATTGAAAATTTTGATGTTAGTCAAAAGGAAAAGTTTTTGCTTCAAATTTTATTTAATTCTTCTAGTGCTTATTTATATACTTTAGATGTTTTAGATATGGATATAAAAAGAGTAGAAAAGAGTTCTTATCATTCAACTAATAATAAACAAATGCTTAATTTTTTAAATATTCAAAAATCTTTAGTTTATTTTATTACGTCTTTAAAGGCTAATAGTATGGTTCTTGAAAAACTACAGAAGGAAAATGTTATAAGTTTTAATAAGGATGAGAAAATACTTTTAGAAGATGCGGTTATTGAAAATAAACAGTGTATTGAAAGTAGTATGATTTTTAGAGAAATTTTATCTTCGACGATAGATGCTTATGGTACAATTATTTCTAATAATTTGAATGTTATTATGAAATTTTTGACGGGAATTACAATTGTATTTTCTGTTCCGACGATGATTGCTTCTTTTTTAGGAATGAATGTTCCTTTAGGGGCTATTGGCGAAAGTGGTTTATCATTTATTTTGATATGTGTTATTTCGTTTATTGTTTCATTTATTTTGGCGATGTGGCTTAAGAAAAAGAATATGCTTTAGAAGGTGGTGTATATGAAAGTAAAAGAGCTAATTGAATTATTAAAAAGCAAAGAAATTGATTTTGATATTTTTAAAGAAACTGAAGTTAATGAGGATGATACAGTTATTAATTATGAGTTAGATGATAAGGTTGATAGGTTTATTAATTGGTATTATCAAAATATTATTAAAGATAATTATGTTGATATGGGTAGAGTTTATATGCTTAATGATATGCGAAATTTTATAGAGAAAGTGGCTGTTTTTTATGAATTAAAATATCCTGATTATGTAATAGAAGATATAATGAATAATGGTGAAGATTTGAATAAGGAAGATGTAAAATATAATACTCATGAATTTATTAATAATTTACCAAGTGATGAAAAGTTTTATTTTCAAAGGCCAAAATATTCATCTATTGTATATTTTGGAAAGTGTTTAAGTCATGTACGGTTAAGTTCTAAAGGAACGGTAATTGCTTCAAAAAGGATTAAGTTAATAGATAGCTCTTTAGATGATGCAGATATAATAGGAAAAAATATTAAAGAAGTTTATCAGATGTTACAATTAGACGGAATTGATATTTCTTTATATAGTAATCTTTTAAAGGCAATAGACGATTATGATAATTTGGTTTATCAAAAAGATGAGATGCTTAATGCTATAATGTATAGAATAATCGAAAGAGGAGCTGATAGGTTTGGTCCTAGAAGGGGGCTTTTGTTTGCTTTAGAATTTGATAGAAATATAGATATTCCTATGATTTATGGGATTGATATTAGTGATCCTTATTTAAACGAGTTTATTTCTTTTTATTTAAAATCTGGTGGGAAAGAAGATTTACTTTGCCTAGAAAATTATTTTTTTAGAAATTATAAAAATGAACCTTTATATATGATTAATTTGAATAGAGTTAGAAATTTAAAATCAATTGATTATGATTTACAAAAATTATATCAAAGGTTAGTAAATGCTTTGACTAATTATATTTATAAAGATGAAATGGTTAAGGTTAGAAAATATGTAAAAACTAAAAAATAATGTTAAGAAGATGTAATTTGTTTGAAGTTTTAAGCTTTAATTAAAAAAATGTGATATGATAGGTAAGAAAGGTAGGGATAATATGTTACCGGGAAAAGTGGCTATTGTTACTGGAGGTACAAGAGGTATTGGATTTGCAATTGTAAAGAAGTTTTTAGATAATGGAGCAAAAGTTGTTTTTTTTGGAACTAAAGAGGAGACTGTTCAAAGGGCTTTAATTAAATTAAAACAGGAAAATCCAGTGTATGAGGTTATGGGAATGTATCCTGATATTACTAATATGCGAGAAGTTGAAAAGGCTTTTGCCGAAGTTTTTAATAGATATGGTAAGATCGATATTGTGGTTAATAATGCAGGAATTTCGGCAAATACAAGTTTATATAATTATACTGAGGAAGAGTTTGAAAATATTATTGATTTAAATCTTAAAGCTTTATTTAACTGTTCTAAGGTTGGAGCTAGTTATATGAAACAAACTGGTGGAGGGGTTATTTTAAATACAAGTTCTATGGTAAGTATTTATGGCCAGTCAATAGGTTGTGGTTATCCGGCTAGTAAGTTTGCGGTTAATGGTCTTACTAAGTCACTGGCTAGAGAACTTGGCCGTGATCATATCAGGGTTAATGCAGTGGCTCCGGGAGTTATTCGTACGGATATGGTAGCTAGTTTATCTGAAGAGATGATAAAACCGGTGGTTGCATCTATTCCAATTGGTAGAATGGGTGAACCTGATGATGTAGCTAATGCATTTTTGTTTTTAGCGAGTGATATGGCTAGTTTTATTACAGGGGCTATTTTATCTGTTGATGGTGCCGGAATGTGTTAAGATGTTTATTATTGACATCTTTTTTAATTTGTAGTAATATGTTTATATGAACAAATATTCATATAAAGGAGAAAGATATGTATAGTAAAGAATTTTTAGGAGGACTTGCGGAGTTTTTTAAAATTTTTGCAGATGAGACAAGACTTAGAATACTTGATTTACTTGTTTCAGGAGAAAAATGTGTTAATGAGATTGCGGAGAAGTTAGATGTTAGTCAATCAGCTATTTCTCATCAACTTAAAACTCTTAGAAGTTCTAATTTAGTTAAGGCAAATAAAGTTGGACAGACGGTCAATTATAGTATTAGTGATGAGCATATTAATATTATTTTAAAATATGGCGCTGAGCATTTAAAGGAGAAAATTGATAATGAAAATTAAGGTTAATTTTGATATTTTAAAAATTTTTGTGAGTTTTATTTTATTTATTTTAGCTTTATTTTTTAAAGACAATAATGTTTTATATTTTATTTTGCTTTTGACGAGTTATTTTATTGTTTCTTTTAAAGTTTTTATAGAGGCTTTTCAAAAAGTTTTAAAGGGTAATTATTTTGATGAGAGTAATTTAATGATAATTGCAACTATAAGCGCTTTTATTATTGGTGAGTATCCTGAGGCGGTTATGGTTATGTTGCTTTTTGAATTTGGCGAATATTTATCTGATTTGGCTGTTGAAAATTCTAAAAGATCAATTGTTAAGCTGATGGATTTAAGAAGTGATTATGTTAATTTAAAAAAGGGTGATACTTTTAAAAAGACAGATATTAATGAGGCAAAAGCTGGGGATATTTTTATTGTTAAACCAGGTGAA
This sequence comes from uncultured Bacilli bacterium, assembly GCA_944358725.1. GTDB lineage: Bacteria > Bacillota_I > Bacilli_A > RF39 > UBA660 > Coprosoma. The sequence continues at coordinate 3,403 of CALVRS010000056.1, read as the reverse complement.
AAATTTCCGCTTGATGGAGTTATTATTCAAGGTAAAACTGAAGCTGATACTTCTAGTTTGACAGGCGAGAGTGTGCCACGAAAATTAGTGGTTGGGTCAGAGGTTTTAAGTGGTTTTGTCAATGGTAGTGGATTAGTTACTGTTAGAGCTGTTAGTGAGGCTTCCTCATCGATGGCTAGCAAGATTATTAATTTACTTGAAAGTGCGGATGAGAAGAAGACTGTTACAGAAAAATTTATTACAAGATTTTCGAAAATTTATACACCAATTATTTTAATTTTAGCAGTTTTAATTGTTTTATTTGGATATTTATTTGAAGTTAAAGATTATTTTTATAATGCTTTGGTATTTTTGGTAACAGCTTGTCCTTGTGCTTTAGTTATTTCGGTTCCTTTAAGTTTCTTTTGTGGTGTGGGACGTGCTAGTAAGGAAGGAATTTTGATTAAAGGTAGTAATGTTTTTGACAGTTTAACTAGGTTAAAGACAGTTATTTTTGATAAGACGGGTACACTTACTGAAGGAAAGTTTTTGGTTAGAGAAATTTTTAGCAACAAGGTTTCTTCTTTAGAGCTTTTGAAATTAGTAGCTTATGGAGAATATTATTCTAATCATCCACTTGCTAAATCTATATTAGCCTTTTATGATAAAGAAATTGATGAGACGAAGATTAAAAATTTTAAGGAAATAAGTGGAGAAGGAGTTTTAGTTACAGTAGATTCAAAAAAATTGGTTATTGGTAATGAAAAGTTAATGGAGAGGGAAGGCGTTTTATTTACTAATACCACTGTTTTTGGAAAAATTGTGTATGTTGCATGTGATGGAGAGTATTTGGGATATTTAGTGGTTGGTGATAAGATTAAAAATTCAGCTTATAATCTGGTTCATGAATTGAGGAAGGTTAATGTTGATAAAGTAGTAATGCTTTCTGGCGATAGTGAGGATATTTGTCAAAAGGTAGCATCAAAGCTTGATATTACAGAGTATTATTCGGAATTACTACCAACTGATAAAGTTCAAAAATTAAAGGATATTAAGAAAAATTCAATTGTAGCTTTTGCTGGTGATGGTGTTAATGATGCGCCTGTTTTAAAGGAGGCTTCTATTGGTATTTCAATGGGCGGTGTTGGTAGTGATGCGGCAATTGAGGCTTCGGATATTGTGATTATGCATGATGATTTAGAAAAGATTGTAACTAGTATAAAGATAGCGCATTTAACACAGAAGATTGTGAAGTTTAATATTGCTTTTGCTTTGATTTTTAAATTTTTGATGCTTATTTTAGCTGTTTTTGGATTAGCTAAAATATGGATGGCTGTTGTGGCTGATGTTGGAGTTACTTTGTTTGCTATTTTAAATGCTCTTAGAATAATGAAAAAGAAAATATTATAAAAAAATCAAGGAAATATTTAACCTTGATTTTTGTTGATTTAGATTAAAAGTTTTTTTACTTTGAAATTATCATCGGTTTGGTTTTTATTGATACTTAAATAGTCTTCTGATGAATAAGAGGTGTTTTTTATAATGTTGTGTAGTTTGTAAGGGTTGGTATTTGGTACTTTTGACATAAATGTATAAATTAAATTAGGGTCATTGCTTGTAATAATTGCCTCTTCTAATTTAGAAATATTTGCATTTACTATGGATGCTGCAAAATCAATAATTAAAGTATACATTTGATGTTCTATTAAGTAGTTTTCAATTTTTTCAATATTAATATAAGTAGCCTTTTTTATAATTTCTTTAATATATATGTAACAAGATATTTCATTAGGATAGTCAATTTGTGTTAAAAGCTTATCTAATAATTCCTCTGGTATTTCAATATGAGTATAATTACTACCATCAGTAAAAACTTCTGTTATAAATTTATATATTTTATCTGCGGGTATGTCAGCAGATAGAATGAATTTTATTACTTTATTTAATGTGTTTATATTACAAAAATTTATTATATAAAAAAGTTCTTCAAAATTTTCGGTTTTTATAAGTTGATTTATATTTTTATCAATTGTGGTGTTTAATTTAGAAATATCAGCTTCATTTATGTTTTTCGCAAAAATATATTTTGTATTATCCCTTTCAATAATAGCCTCTTCTAATTTAGAAATATCAGCCTCATTTATGTCTTTAGCAAAATTACTTTCAATAATTTTTTTGCTATTGGTTTTGTTTGTTATTTCTTTATTTATAAAGAAATTTTCAAGATCTTTTGAATCAATATTTAATTCATGACAGGTTGATATTACTTCTTCTAATAATTTTATATCTCCATATTTAATGATACTTTGAAATATTTCATCTTTAAATGTTTTTAAGAAAATTTGATCTAAGATAAAGTTTTCAATTAAAAATAAATTTTTTTCTTCTTCTAGGCAGTAATGTTCATCCTCATAAAAGAAAAAATGGTTTTGATCAGTATAATATTGGGAGTGATTTGAAAAATCATTTTCGAGAAAAGCATTAAATATTTCTATATCTTTTGTTTTTGAAAATTCCTCAAATGTCTCAAAAAATCTATAGATAAAATATATGTTTCTAGTTGATATAACAAACTTTTTTAGTTTTTCTAAGTTTGTTTTTTTAACATTTTTATAAAACCAAATTAAAGTATTAAAATTTCTCAAAGACAATAGTTTATCTTCATATTTTTCTTTTGTTTTTTCATCTCCATATTTATTTTTATATTCACTAATTTCATTAATTAAAGAATTTTTCATAGTATATCACCTTTTGAAATTTTTGAATATTATATCATATTTTTATGATATTTGTAGTTTTTTAAAAAAAATTAATTTTTTTTGCCTCAAAAAAAGGAAATGAGAAATTTTTGTCGTATGTTTTTAATAGAGGTGAAAAATATGGAAATATTGAATGTTAAAAATTTGTGCAAAAAATATGGGGACGGCGAAAATGAGATTTGGGCTTTAGATGATATAAGTTTTAAGGTTCAAAAGGGAGAATTTATAGCAATTGTTGGTAAAAGTGGTAGTGGAAAGAGTACGCTTTTACATTTGCTTGCTGGACTTGATTTACCAACTTCTGGTGTTGTTTTAATTAATAATCAAGATATTTATAAGATGAGTGACAAAGATTTAACGGTTTTTAGACGAAAATATATTGGAGTTATATATCAGTTTTATAATTTAATACCAGTTTTAACGGTGAAGGAAAATATTTTGCTTCCGGCTTTATTTGATGGAAGGCATGTTAGTGATAGTAAAATAAATGAGATGATTAAAAGTTTAGGTCTTACGGGTAAAGATAATTTTTTGCCTAATGATTTATCTGGTGGTCAGCAGCAAAGAGTGGCGATTGGAAGGGCTTTAATAAATAAGCCAAAGATTATTTTTGCTGATGAGCCAACGGGAAATTTAGATGTTCAAAATAGCCGGCATATTATGAA